>CALUVX010000142.1 GCA_944324295.1 Candidatus Gastranaerophilales bacterium | reverse complement strand
CGCAAAATTTTATTTTTGCGGCAGCAGTGCAAAATGAGGATAAAAACATGACAAGAACAGATATTTGTAAAAAGAATTATAAAACTCTTTTTGGTGGTGAAGCACTGACACCGACAGGCGACGATCCGGAGATGATGGCAATTTTGCAAAAATATATTTTCGGTGAGGTTTTTACAGTCGGCGAACTTGATATTAAAACTAGAGAGTTAATAACAGTTACTTCTCTTGCGGTTCAACAGACCTTACCGCAGTTGAAGGCTCATACTAACGGAGCTTTAAATGCAGGCGCAACTCCGATTGAATTAAGGGAAGCAATTTACCAGCTTGCTCCGTTTATCGGATTTCCTAAAACTTTGAATGCTTTGGGTGTATTAAACGAAGTATTTAAGGAAAGAGGAATTAAAACACCTCTTAAATCAACTGCAACAGTTAAGGAAGAGGAACGCTATCAAAAAGGTTTTGAAATTCAAAATCCTTTATATGGCGACGAAATAAAACAGTCAATGGAAGGACTTCCTGATGATATGGGTGCTGATGTTGCAAGATTTTTAACTGAAGTCTGCTTCGGCGATTTTTATACACGAGAGGGACTTGATGTTAAAACAAGAGAATTACTTTTTATTTCTGCACTTGTTACAACCGGAAATACAACAACTTTAAAAAGCCATATTAAAGGTAATTTAAAAGCCGGCAATTCAAAGGAAACAATAACAGCGGCTATAATTCAATGTCTGCCTTATGTAGGTTTCCCGAACACTTTGGCAGCACTCAGAACTTTGAAAGAAGTTTTGGCAGAATAAAAAGAATATTATTTTAAATTACACACTAAAAGAAACAGGCCTTTAAGGCCTGTTTCTTACTATTTATTCTCAGTATTTACCTTTAAATAAAATGCAAGCGGTATAAGTATAAATGCAATAAGTGCAAATATCGCAAAGGCATCAACATAAGCCATCAAACGTGATTGTGTAAGGAGTGATTTATAAATATACATATTTGATTTTGTATTTGCAAATGTACTTGATGCATTTGCCATAAATGTATGTGTCAATGATGCAAATTTTTGTTGAAATATAAGATTAAAATTTGATAAATTCTTAACAAGATATACCTGATGAATTTGCGAGTGGCGTGCAACGATAGTTGATGCAACAGATGCTATAACAGCAGTCATTGTACTTTTACACAAATTATGAAGACTTGCACCGTTTGTTAATTCAGATTTTGGTAATGTGCCCAAGACAAGCGCTGATACCGGGATAAATACCATTATAACTCCGACACCCATTAATACCTGTGGTATTGCTATGTATATAAACGAAACTGAAAGATTTAAGTTAATAAAGAATAACATAGAAATTCCTAAAAAGAAAAATCCGATAGATATTAAAATTCTGTTATCAAAAATTTTCATTAAAGGATTTATTGCAATCATCATTAATACACATGATATTATTCTGGGAGCAAGTGCATAACCGCTTAACATTGCAGTATAACCCATTAAATTCTGTAAAAATTGCGGAACAAGTACAATAGATGAAAATACTATCATATTAACTGAAGCACTTAAAATTGTACCAATCAGAAAATTCCTGTCTTTAAATAATCTTAGATTAATCAATGGCGCGCTGCTTTCCAACTCACGTATGATAAAGAACACAAAAGTACAGACTGAAAATCCTGCAAGCCATGAAATCCAAGCACAATCAAACCAATTGTATTGTTGTCCTTTGTCTAAAACAACCTGCATGGAAAGTAGCCACAGAACAAGTGAAATCATTCCGAGATAATCAGTTTTTTTTATTTCCGTTCTTTTTTCAAGTTCTTCAATATTTGCATGAACCATAGATATAGATAAAATCCCCACCGGAATATTAATAAGATAAATCCATTGCCAGTCCGCATTATCAACAATAAATCCCCCGAATGTAGGCCCGAGAATAGCAAAAACCATTACCGCAATACCGTATAAACTCATCGCTATACCTCTTTTGTCAGGAGGAAAAGCCGCAAGCAGGATAGATTGTGATAAAGGTGTCATTGGTCCTCCTCCGATACCTTGGATGAGCCGGCCCAAAACCATTAAATTAAGATTAGGGGCAACCGCACAAATAAGAGAACCGAGTGTAAATATTCCGATAAATACTTTTAAAAAACGCTTTCTCCCTAAAATATTTTCGAGCCAGCCGGACATTAAAATCAGACATGCATTTGCAATCATATAAGAGGTAATAATCCAGTTTGCTTCATCAATAGTTGAGCCAAAATATCCAGATATGTGCGGTATTGCAACATTTGTCGCAGACGTTGCAAGACAAGAGAATGATGTCGGCAAAAGGATTGTGAATGCGACAAGCCATAACGGGGCGGGGTGATGTTTAGTTGTTGTATTAATAACGGCCTGCTGCATATTATTTTACCTTTACCTCGGGAACAACAGACATTCCCGGAACTATATTGTATTTTGAAATGTCTTCTTTAAAAATAATTTTTACGGGGACTCTTTGAACAATTTTTACATAGCTCCCAACAGCATTTTCTGGCGGAAACAAACTCTGTCTTGAACCTGTGGAACGCTGTATACTGTCTACTTCACCTTTAAATTTTTTCCCTCTGTATGTATCTATTTTTATAGAAACGGGCTGGCCTTTTTTCATATTTGCAATCTGTGTTTCTTTAAAGTTTGCAACAATCCACATTTTTTCCGGAACTATTGCAAATAACGGCTGGGCAACCTGGACATAATTGCCTTGTTCAACAGTACGATTTGTTATAAGCCCGTTTTGAGAAGCATAAATTTTTGTGTAAGAAAGATTAAGCTCATCCTGTTCAATTTCAGCTTCAAGCCTTTTTATTGATGCATTAATTTCATCATATTTTGCCTGAGCAGATTTGTTATTTGCTTCCGATGCTGTCAATTTGTTTGAACTTGCATCATAATCCTGTTTAGACGCAATGCCTTTTGCGTACATTTTTGAATATCTTTCATAATCTGCTTTTGCAAAATCTAAATCGGACAAACTTCTGACAACCTGATGTTCAGTATCTACAAGAGATGCTTTGGCTTCTTCCAGTTTGGCTTTTGTTTCCTTTAATTTTGCTTCATAATCATTCGGATCAATTTCAAGCAGCAAATCTCCTTTTTTTACTTCCTGGTTGTCTTCAATATTTAATTTTAGTACAGGCCCGGCAACCCTTGGAGCAACAGTGATTACATGACCTTCTATAAAAGCATCATCTGTTGATTTGTAATATACAGAGTGTACAGAATAAAAGATACCAAAAATCAGAAATATTATGGCAGTAATACTCGGTACGATTACTCTTTTTTTCATATATTCGGGGCGGTTATCTTCTTTCTGGGGCTCCTCTTTTTTTGTAGTTTCTTGCTTCGGCTTTTTTTCTTCCACGTTAATTCTCCTTTTTTATACTTGTAATTTAACGTTATCTCTTATATTCATATTCATTTTTTCAAGTGTGCTAAAAGTTATTGCAAGCTCTTCTTCTGTGATATTTTTGGTTATGAGTTTGCGTAAATCAATATCAATCGGAAAGGCTTTATCCTTCATTTCCCGTCCTTTTTCCGTAACAACAAGCTTATATATTTTTCTTCCGTTCGAATCCGGGATTTTTTCAATAAGTCCTTTTTGATGCATAATATCAATTATTCTTGATATATTTGCTCTATCCTTAAGCATTATTTCTGCCAATTGGCGTTGATATACTATTTCATCGTTTTCGAGCAGCAAATATAATATCACATACTGATCAGGCGTCAGCTCAAATTTTTTTTCTGCAAAAGTCTGGGATGACAAACATCTTATCAAAGTACCAGTGATAAATATTAATGAACCTATTCTCCCTTTTAAATATTCTCTGTACATATTTTATCTTCTTTACATTTTAATATTATTGTGATGTAATTATAGCACAAGAAAAATTTTGGGAATACTAGTCATGAAAAAATTACTTATTTACTGTTTAATATTTGCTTTTACAATAATCCCCGCAAGTGCGAAACAAACACAAAAAGATATTGAGCATGCTAAAAATACAGTCATGTATTTGAACATTGACTGGTGGGAAAATTATAAAGATGATATTTTAATACAACATTTAAAAGAGCTTTATGAATCAAATTATGACCTTAAAAATGCTGAGTTAAAAATCAAAGAAAATGAAAAGATTGTAAAAATGCAATTTGCGGATGAATTGCCACAATTATCTTTTGACGGTTTTTTGTCGAGAGATTTTCGTTCTTCAATACAGAGATACGGGAACATGGTTATCCCGAGTTATGCACAGAATAACTTTCAGCTCCCTTTGACTGCAAGTTATGAAATTGATATCTGGGGAAAAAACAGACTTAAAACAAAAAGTACGCAGCAGTATCTTGAAATGGTAAAACAGGCTGAAAGAGCTACTTATATTGCTTTGACATCTGACTTTGCCGCAGAATATTTTAATTTGATAAAATGCGATAAACTTTTATCTATACAAAATGAACTTATTAAAATTCAACAGGAAATTGTCTCAAAGACCGAAGAAAAATATTCTGTTGGACTTGCGACATTGAATGATCTTCTTGCGGAACAAAGAATGCTTACAACATTGAAAGAAGAAAAAAATAATCTGGAAGAAAAGCAGGAAGTACTTATAAGTAATCTAAGGATTTATCTTGCCAAACGGGATGGTGATATTGAAAGAGCCGATTATGGAAAACTTGTTTTACTTCAAAACATCCCATCTGAACTTAACTCTGACATAATTGAAAACAGACCGGATTTTTTACAACAAGAAGCAAATATTAAACGGGTGGGATATGATGTAAGAGTTGCAAAAAGAGAGCTTCTTCCAAATATTGTAATTTTTGGTCAGATTGGATTTAACGCATACAGGCTTAACAGTCTTGTGAATAGTTCTTCACAGTTGTTTAATGCCGGGATAATGCCTTCGGTTGATTTATTTTCCGGAGGAAGAAAGTTGGCTTTTTTAAAACTGAAAAAATATCAGTTTGATGAAGCACTGAATGATTATCAAAAAACAATTCTTGAGGATATAAAAGAATTGAATGTCAGTATGCATGAATTTAAGACAGCAAAAAAGAATTATGATGAAAGTTTTTCAAGATTTAATCTTCAGAATAAAACTTATAGCCTGATGAGTGATAAAAGAGAAATCGGTTCGGCCTCTGATTTGGATGTCCTTTATAACAGGGAGGCCCTTCTAATAACTCAGAAAGATGAAGTATCAAACAAGATTAATTGTCTTATTTCAACAATTACTTTATATAAAGCTGCTGGCGGGAAAAATTTATATAAAGTAAATGAAGCTATTTAAAATATATATTCATAAATATATATATTCATAAATATCTCAGAAATTTTTTAATTTTTATATGATTTATTATTTTATCTAACAAAAAAATTTTTGTTTGTTTTTTATGTAAATAAAAAAGATAGGATTTTTATGAATATTGGTTTCTATAATTTTAATAACAATATGGTAAACTTTTCCGGCAGAAGCGTAGTACCCAGATTTTTTGTCAATAAAGAAAAGTTGGAAGAATGTTTTGTAAAAGGAATGTCTACGGACGAAATTGCAGAATTATACGGTGTAAAACCTTATAAAGTTAATGAATTAACAAGAATTTTTAAAATAAACAGAGCAGAGTTATCGAAAAATGCTCGTTTGGAAAGTGATAAATATCACCTTAATAGCCTGTTACCGCCTCTTTTAGAAAAAGGAATGTCAACTAGAGAAATATCAAAAACCATCTCGGTTAATAGGTCAAAGATTGAAAAATGGATAAAGGCTAATGTTCCTGAGGGATTAATAAATTTTAAGAGAGAAAGGTTAGTGAATTTATTAAATTCCGGACTTTCTGATGAGGAGATTGCAGAAATCCGTGGGATAAGCCCTAATACCGCCAGATTAATGAGGACCAGATTTATGACTTGGCAAAAGAATGCTGCTAAAAATAAAAAATAAAATTTTGTGGTTGTTTGAGTTAAAATATAAATCGAGTATTATTTGTATAAGGAGAGAATTTGTATGGGAAAGAATGTACTTATTATATCCACAAGTTTAAGACACCAAAGCAGTTCTGAACTTTTGGCAAAGGAAACCGAAAGAGGAGCAAAAGATGCGGGACATAATGTTGAATTTGTTACTCTGAAAGATAAAGATATAAAATTTTGTAAGGGTTGTCTGGCATGTCAGCGTTTAAAACATTGTGTAATAGATGATGATGCAAACGCCGTTACGGAAAAGATTAAAAATGCTGATGTTGTTGTATGGGCAACTCCTGTTTATTATTATGAAATGTCAGGTCAGATGAAAACTGTGATTGACAGGGCTAATCCTTTATTTGTGTCTGATTATAAATTTAAAGAAGTATATCTTATTACAACTTCGGCAGATGCTGATGAGAACGTTGTACAAACCGTAATTAACGGTATAAACGGCTGGATTGCCTGTTTTGACGGTGTGAAATTTTGCGGCTATGTAAGCGGTGCCGGTGTGAATGATACTTCAGATCTTGAAAAAAATCCGCAATTAATGCAAAAAGCTTATAATTTGGGTAAAAATATTTAAAGATGGAAGCGGAAGTATTTTAATCCATACTTCCGCTTCTAAATCCTTCAATATCAAGAGTTATGTATTTTATCCCTAATATTTTGAAGTATTTTGTAATTTCTTCTTTCTTTAATAGAAATTGTTCAAATTTTTCAGGCGGAATTTCTATGCGTGCAATATCTGCGTGAAGCCGTACGCGGCAGCATTCAAAACTGTTTTCCCTTAGAAATTTTTCGCCGTTTTCAATTATTTCAAGTTTTTCTTTTGTAACTTTATCGCCGTATGGCAGTCGTGTTGCAAGGCATGGAGTTGACGGCTTGTCAAATATTTCAATGTCATTTTCTTTCGCAAATGCTCGAATTTCTTTTTTTGTAACTTCAAATTTTGCAAACGGCGAAACTATATTTAGCTCTGATAAGGCTTTCAATCCCGGTCTGTATTGATGTAAATCATCAAAATTTGTGCCGTCCATAATGTATTGTAGATTTTTGGACTTCGCAAATTCTGCGGCTTTTGAAAACATTAGCTTTTTACAGTGGTAACATCTGTCTTTCGGATTTTCAAGCAGAATTTTATTATCCAGAGGATTTGTATCAATTATTATATGTTTTACGTTATATTTACGGGCTAATTGTTCTGTTAATTTTATTTCTTCTCCGGTTTGAAAATCAGATTTAAAAGTTACGGCAATAAAATTTGCATTAACTTTTTTGCAAAGGAAGAGCAGCAGCAGACTGTCTATTCCGCCGGAAAAAGCAAGACAGATGCCTTGCTTTCCCGTTTGTTTTAAATATTCTTTTAAATTGTCAAATTTATTTTGCATTAACTTTTACCGTTTTTCTATAAATTAACATACAGGCTAAATACATTAAAACACCTGTTGCAAATAATCCTGCGATATTTCCGCTTACCGACGGCAATGAAGCAAATACTGCTGTTTTTGCCTGAATAGTTTCCGAAAGATTATATAATGCATACTGTGATTGTGCAACAACAGAATCAGAAATGTTCAGTAATGACCATTCAAGTCCGTCGGGTTTTGAAGATGCAAACTGTGAAATTATTCCGGCAAGAACAAGAGATGTTCCTCCAAAAATATAGGACATATTTTTTTCGTTTACAAATCTGCTTACAAGAATTATACCGCCTGTTACAACACCTTCAACAATACCGATTGGCAGATGGATTAGTTGCATCATTCCTGTAAAATTAAGTAAATTTCCCGTAATTGAACCGGATAGGGCCGCTTCTGCAACAGCTGCAATTGAGCCGAGCTGTAATGCCACAACGGATGCAATGATTGCTCCGGTTACAGGTTTATTCCGTTCTGCAAGCGGTTTGTATAATAAAGGATAAGCCGCAAAGCAGGCAAGAATTCCCATATTAAATATGTTACAGCCGAGTGCAAGCAGGCCTCCGTCTGCAAAAAATACAGATTGGATAATTAAAATTGAACACATTGCAAGAAATGCCGCATAAGGTCCTATTATTGCCGCTAATAATATTCCTCCGACAATATGTCCGCTCGAGCCTGTTGAAGGAATTGCAAAGTTAATCATTTGCAAGGCAAAAACAAGCATTGTTAGCGTTACTGCCGGCATAATTTTATCTTTGCCAAAATCTTTTTTTGCTTTTTTGTAAGCGTAGTATGCAGTTCCGATGGCAACTGCCATCATTGGTATCCCTGTTACGGGACAAATAATTCCGTTTCCTAAATGCATAAGTTTGTCTCCTTTTCTTATAAAATTAGCTTAACTTCTGAGCCTCTAGTTCTATGTTCTTCTGATTATCATAACTCTTAATACAGGATTTTCATAGGGTCTTTTTCCTGCACCGTAACCGGTTTTTTCAATAATAAATTCATCCGGTAATTTTTCGCCGGTATAGAGTGATGCCGCAATTGCAGCTCCCGTAGGTGTAATCATTTCACCGTCGTTTTCCGTAATTTTTAGAGGAAGTTTATATTTTGCAAGAATTTTGCATACTGCAGGAACGGGGACAGGTAGTGTTCCATGCTGGCATTTTACAAAGCCCTGGCCTTCCGTCAGAGTTGAGAAATAAACCTTATCAATATTTAAATCGTCAAACAGAACTGCAAAACTTACGATATCAGCGATAGAGTCTATTGCTCCGACTTCATGAAAATGTACATCTTTTATATCTTTGCCATGAACTTCAGCTTCTGCTTCAGCTACTATTTTGAAGATTTTTTTTGCTAATTCTCTTGCACTATCTGTCATTTCTGCTTTATCAATAATTTGGTTTACATCATCAAGATTTCTGTGTTCATGGTGATGGTGTTCACTATGACTATGATGATATTGATGCTCATGCGGAATAATTACATCAAAATCGGTTGCTTTTATTGAATTTATCAAAACATCAGATATTTTATAAGTAAATTCATTTCCCAGATTCATAGAAGCAAGTGTTTTTTCTAACTTTTCTCTATCTGCTCCCAAATCAAGAAGCGCGGCAACTGACATATCACCGGAAATTCCTGATTTACACTCAAAATATAAATTTTTTGCCATTTTTTTATTCTCCGACAATTTTTCTGTTAATCTGATTTGCACTGTATCCGGCATTGAAGCCGTTGTCAATATTTACAACTGTCATGCCTTCGGCACAGGAATTAAGCATTGTAAGTAATGCTGAAAGGCCATTAAACGAACTTCCGTATCCGACAGATGTCGGAACTGCAATGACAGGAATATCAACCATTCCGGCGATAATTCCTCCGAGTGCGCCCTCCATTCCTGCAACTGCAATTATTACATTAGATTTTCTTATATCATTAATGTTTGTAAAAAGTCTGTGAATTCCTGCAACACCTATATCATAATATTTTTTTACATTACTTCCGTAAAATTCTGCTGTTTCTGCAGCCTCTTCCGCAACCGGAATATCGCCTGTACCGCCAGTGCATACTGCAATTTCACCAACTTTTTTAGTGGGATTTTGTATAAGAGTAACAACGTGTGCCTGTTCATTATATTTTAGTTCAGCAAATTCTTTTTGCAAAACTTCTGCCTGGCGGGAATTTGCTCTTGTTCCTATTATGTTTTGTCCCTGTTTTTTGAATTCCGAAAAGATTTTGACTAACTGTTCATCTGTTTTACATTCGCAAAAAACGGCCTCTGATGCACCTCTGCGTTTTATTCTTTCCAAATCCAGTTTTGCAAAACCTAAATCAGAATATTTTCCATTTGTCATAAACTTATTTTACTCCTTGATAGCTGCTATCAGTCAAGATTTTTTTCTCGAGAATAATAACCCGAGTTCAAGCAAAAGATATGTTGGAAGTCCAAGTGTAATTTGACTTACAACGTCGGGCGGGGTTAAAATTCCTGCAATAATTAGTATTATTACAATTACATAAGGTCTTTTATCGCTTATTGCTTCGTAAGATACAACTCCTGATTTAATCAGCGCATGAGTAATCAAAGGCATCTGAAACATTAATCCGAAAGATAAAGACATAATTAAAGCAAGACTAACTATATTTGAAATGCTGAACATAGGATTGATGTTTGAAGAGGAGAAGCTTAACCCGAATTTTATTACAAACGGGAGCATCACAAAAAGACAAAATGCAACACCAAGTACAAAAAGCAGACTTGATAAGAGTACCAGCGATTTTATAAATTTTCTCTCATTATCGTAGAGTGCCGGCAGTATAAAATCCCATAGTTTTTTTGCTATATAAGGGCAGCAGACAATTAAATCAAGAACGAAAGCTGTTTTTATTTGTATTAAAAAGACTTCCATCGGCGAAAAATAGTTTAATTTAATCCCTGTTCCGCCTAATATTATTTCAATAAGTTTATTTAAAACAGGCGGGGCTGCAAAAAATACAAACGGAAAAACTACGCACAAAGAAATTATGCATTTCAACAAAGTTTCGCGCAGTGCTTCAAGATGCGAAATTAAGCTTTCTTCTTTTTCATCACTCATAGTTAATTTTGCGGATGTTCCTTGTCTGTTGACGGATCAAATTCTTCTGGCTTATCAATAGAATCTTCTATTGCATCTTTTAAGCCTTTTGCTTCATCTTTTAATATATTTTTTGCTTTTTTGTATTCATAAGAAGCACGTCCCAATGCTCTTGCTATTTCAGGAATTCTTTTTCCGCCGAATAACAAAAGAATTACAACTAATATAAGTAATATTTCCGTAAAACCTAATGACATTTTTTTACCCTTTCCGCCGGTTTATCCAGTGCTTTTTATAAAGTTTTTTGTTCATTTACTCCAAAAATTTCGATTGCGCCAAAATGGCAGGCTTTTTTACAGTTTCCGCACCCGATACATTTTGATGCATTCAAAATCGGAATGTTATTATCTGTTTTAATTATAGCATGCACAGGGCAGGCTTCAGAACATAAGCCGCATTTTGTACATTTTTCATCATTTATCATTGCCATAGCAATTCTTGTATTCTGCTTTTCTTCCAGTGATAATTTTTTTATTGCTCCGGAAGGACATACCTGTGAACACTTATGACAATTAAAATCGCATGCCCCTTTTGAATAATCAATATGGACTGCACCATACTCATCATCTGCTTTAACAATAATTTTATTCGGACAATTTTCAACGCATAAATTACAATTTAAACATCTGTTTAAAAATCTTTCTTTATTTACGGCTCCGGGAGGTAATATTATATCTTTAAGTTTTTCAACAACTTTATCTTTTAATACTATTCCGGCTTTCACCATACCGCCTAAAAGAGCAAGAGCAGTTGTTGCTATTATAATTTGCCGTCTTTTAAAGTTAAATTTGACATTTTTTTTAGGTTCTCTGCCGTAATTCATTGCACCTTTAGGACAAATATTCGTACATTTCAAACATTTAATACAAATTTCATTATCAACTTTTTTTTCTTTTGATTTTATACAGCCTGCCGGGCAGGTTCTTTCACACATTCCGCAAGATACACAGCCTTCTGCCATATAAATCTTGTTTATTGAAAATTTTGAAATAAGTCCTAAAATTGTTCCGACAGGGCAAATATTTGTACAAAAAATTCTGTTTTTGACAAATACGGCAATAACAACTAAACCAAGCACGATAAGTCCGGTCGTTGTCAACGAAAAAGCAGATCCAAATACTGTATAAGGATCAAGATATCTTATAAAAATAGCACTGCCGCCCAAAAATATCCCCCACACAATTGCCGAAATGAAATATTTTAGCGGAAAATTTATATTGTATTGTATTTTATTTGAAATCGGTTTCCGGGGGGTGCATAATTTTTTAATAAACCCTGTAATTTCTTGCAAAATCCCGAAAGGACAAATCATTGAGCAGTAAACTCTTCCGCAGAGAAATGTTATTCCGCAGACTATCAGCAGCAAAACCAGAGCAATTATTGAAAAATCTACAATTACTCTCTGCAAAAGCGGCATAAACTGGACATCAAAAATCCGTACAGGATAAAATATTCCAAGTATTCCCGCTATTGCTGTTAAAAATACTAATATTGCTATTATTAATCTTATCCTGTATAAATGTTTTTTGTTCATAATTACCTTTTATCTGCTGCAACTTTAACTTCTGCATCGACTTTTTTCAGTAATGCCGGTATATCAAGTCCCTGAGGACAATTTTTAGAACATAAATGACAATTAATACATTTATCTGCTCTTTCATTTTCTTTTAAAGCTTCATAATTTACTTTAAACATAAATCCGTTGCCGTTTGATTTATAAACATTGTATAAACCAAATATAGCAGGAATATTTATTCCTCTCGGGCATACTTCCATACAATATCTGCACGCAGTACAGTTGATTGCCCCCTGGGATTGTATAATTTTTGCGACTTCGTGAGCGGTTTTTTCTTCAGCCTCGGTAAATTCTCTGAAATTTGTAAATGTATCAATATTTTCTTTAAGCTGCTGAAGATTACTCATACCGCTGAGTATTGTGAATACTCTTGGTTTGCTTGTTACCCAGCGTAAACCGAATGATGCCTGGGTATCGTTCGGGCAATCGTCTTTAAGTTTTTCTGCAGCTTTTTCAGGAAGGTTACACAACCCGCCACCTCTTAAAGGTTCCATTACAATTACGGGAACATTTGCTTCATCAGCAATTTCATATAATTCTTTTGCATTAATAACTTCCCAGTCAAGATAATTGATTTGAAGCTGGCAAAAATCCCATTTATGTTCTTTTATTACTTCTCTGAGCATATCCGGATCACCGTGGAAAGAGAAACCCAGATGTTTGATTTTTCCTTCTTTTTTAAGTTTTAAAAGTTCACCGTACATATCGTTATCGCGGTAATTCTTAATGGTATTTTTGTTAATATTGTGAACCATGTAATTGTCAAAATATTCAACTTGGCATTTTTTCAACTGTTCGTTAAAAATTTTATGTACATCTTCGGGTGAATTTACAAGATATGCAGGGTTTTTATCTGTTAAGAAGAAGCTTTCTCTGGGGTATTTCTTTAAAACTTCACCAATTGCATTTTCGGATTTTCCCTCAACATACATATATGCTGTGTCAAAATAGTTTGCGCCGTGTTCCATTGCGTATTCAACCATTTTGTCAAGTTCGACCATATCAATTTTGCCGTCGCGCATAGGAAGGCGCATACAGCCCAGTGCAATTAAAGGTATTTCTAAATTGTCAAATTTCCTTTTTACAACTTGATTTTCGGCTTTTTTAACTTCTTTTTTGCCGCATCCCGACATCAATGCAACGCCGCCGAGTGCCAATGCCGAATTAATTATAAATTCTCTTCGTTTCATACAATTTCCCTCTGATTATAATTTTAATTTGTTTATCCATTCAATGATTTCTGAATCTTTTGCGGATTTTTCATAAGATGTATAACCTTCAGTTATTTTAGCACCTTTTGCGAGTTTTTGCATATCAACATAGGTTGAAGATGCTCCGCCTCCTCCGTGTGTACAGAAAGGAACTATTGTTTTTCCGGTAAAATCATTTTTGGTTAAAAATGTTCTTACAGGTCCAGCCATAGTGTACCACCAAACAGGCGTACCCACAAATATTATATCATAATCTTTCACATTTCCGTTGTCGACAAGCTCGGGTCTTACATCTTTTTGTTTTTCTTCCTGAGCAAGAGCTACAACTTCATCATAATTGTTTGAGTATGATGTTTTCGGTACAATTTCAAAAATATCACCTTTTGTTATATTTTGAATTTTTTCAGCAACTTTTTTTGTGTTGCCGGAATATGAATAATACGCTACCAAAACTTTTTTATCGCCCATATCAATCTCCTTTCCGGTGTTAAGTTTGTTTAGGACTATATATCCTGCAGCAGTGCAAAATATTAAAACTCCGATTATTATAAAAGCTATTTTCTTCATCTTATACCTCAGTTTATGTTAACATTTTTTATTATAAAGGTTGATAGTAACTATCAGTCAAGAGGTAAAAAGAACTTTTATGTTATTATTATTTATATGAAAAGAGTTTTGTGTTTTGGAGACAGCAACACATACGGATTTAATCCCGAAGACGGAAGCCGATTTTCGGCAGATATCCGCTGGACCGGCAGATTAAAAAAAATGGCGGCGGAAAATTTTGAAATAGTCGAAGCAGGAGGCAACAACCGTACCGCTTTTTCTGATAATCCTCAAGGAGATGAATTTAGCGGGTATAAAATTATTCCGCGATATCTTAAAAACCGGTATGATATTATTATTTTGGCAATCGGTGTAAATGATCTTCAAAAGTTTTATGGTGTTTCTGTCCCTGAATTTAAGGTTGGTTTTGAAAAATTCGTTAGATTGGTAAAAGTTTATGCTCCTGGTTCCAAAATTTTGTTACTGGCACCGTCTAAATTGAAAAAATGTATTTTAAACGGATATTTCGGACAGATGTTTGATGAAATTTCAATAGAAAAATCCTTAAAACTTGATGTGATTTACAAAGAAGTTGCAAATGATTGCGGATGTGAGTTTTTGAATTTGAATGACGTTACGGAATCATCAGACATTGACGGCCTTCACTATACAAAAGAACAGCACGAAAAAGTTGCAGTTGCTGTTTTTAACAAATTGACTACTTTATGAAAAAGTTAATTTATGCATGTTTCATTTTTTTCGAGATTATAAGAAACACTCCGAACAAAATCAATATTACACCGATTGATATTCTGAGGGTAAGGTGTTCATTAAAAAATAATATTCCGAAAAATATTGCGGTAAGTGGTTCTAAGGCTCCTAAAATTGCTGTATTTGTAGAACCTATAAGTTTTATTGAGACCGTAATTGTCTCAAGAGAAATTATTGTCGGAAAAATTGCAAGCCCTATTACAAACAGCCATAAAATCGGAGTGTTAAGCACCTGAAGCTCTGTACAGAATTTTAGGTTAAAAATATATACGAGAAGCCCGAACAGCATTACATAAAAACTCAGTTTGGCACTTTCAATATGTCTGATTATTTTTATTTTTTTTACTCCCACTATATAAAGTGCGTATAAAAGTGCAGACAAAAGTACAACGGCTACACCGTGTAAATTTAAGTCTGCTCCGGGTTTTCCTTTATATAACAATGCAATCCCGATTGATGTAAGAATGATTGCAAAAATTACGGTTTTTGTTATTTTTTCTTTAAAAAATAATGTCATTATGACAGCAACGATTACCGGATAAATAAAAAGAATAGTGCAGGCTATCCCTGCTTCAATATAATTGAAAGCGTCAAAAAGAGTCAGAGATGATAACGAAAAGAATAATCCCAGAATTAAGAGCGGGGTAAATTCTTTTACAGATATTTTGAGTGAAATTCTTTTATGGAATTTCAGCCAGATAAAATATATTATAAGTGCAATAAAATACCTGTAAAAAAGAACAGAATTAACCCCTATGCCTTTTGAATATAAGGGCAGTGCAAATAAGGGATTTGTGCCGTAACTTGCGGCGGCAATTGCTCCGTTCAATATACCTTTTGCCTGACGTTTCATTATTTCTCCAAACTTAATTTGTCTGAATAGGGGTGTAGTTGATTTCTGAAGTTTCTTCTGTTGCTTCCAGCTTAAAGATTACGGGACGCAGGCCGTCATTACAGCTGCATATCGCAACTCCGGGTTTTCTTATCCAGTCGCCGTAATAAAATAAACCTTTTTCAGCACCATGTGCCAGTGCAAAAACATACTGGTATATTGCTTTCCATGCTTCATCGCAAAGACCTTCCGGTTTAGCCCAATCAGCATAGAAAACCTGTCCTTCTTTTAGCATCGGGCATTTTCCAAGTCCTTCCGCCCCGTATTCCAGAGCAAGTTCTTTATCAAGTGTTGTTTTTAGTACTGTGATTTTTACCTTTTTCATAATAATTTCTCCTCATCTTAAATATTAGCAAAAATAAAAGCTTTGACAAAAATTTTACAAAATTTCTTGATATTTTGTATGACAGCCGTTATAATTTTTTTATGGAATTTGATATTGAATCCTGGCTGCAGGAATTTACAAAGAAATTATTTGACCAATTCAGTTCACGGATAAAATTTGTGGGACTTCAGGGAAGTTACAGACGCGGAGAAGCTACTGAAAACAGCGATGTGGATATTGTTATAATTCTTGACAAACTTACGTTTGAAGATTTAACAGAGTATAAAAATATCGTACATTCAATGCCGTTTTATGAAAAAGTGTGCGGGTTTATATGCGGAGAAAAAGAAATTTACGAATGGCCGAAGTATGATTTATTTCAGCTTGCTAATGATACTGTTTCTTTGCATGGTAATTTATTTGATTTTATCCCGATTTTAAAGCGCGGGGATATTCTTGATTCAATAAAAATAAACTCTGCAAATTTGTATCACAGAATGTGCCATGGTTTTCTTTTTGAAAATAGGGATATTGATGTTTTATATGAAGGGTATAAAAGTGCTTTTTATATTTTGCAAGCAATTTATTATTCTCGTAATACGGAGTTTATCGGTACGAAAAAAGAGCTTGTAAATTTGCTTGACGGAGAAGATAAAGAAATTTTACTTGTTAATATGAATTGGGATTCTCTTGATATTGCGGAGAATTCAGATTTTTATTTTGAAAAACTTATAAATTGGGCCGGGAGATATATTTAAAAATTCTAAATATATGTTATAATTAAAGATAAGAAGTATATATAAATAAGGAGGGCTAAGCAATGTTAAGATTTATTAATCGGGGGGGGGGCGTTCTGAGCTAACAGAAGGCAATAAGGCTAGAGGACAAGTTGTTTACTTTCATGTCATCGCGCACTTGTTGCGCGAACTAAAATTTATTAAAGAAATATCGCGGAATAAATCCGCAATGACAAAGTTATTTACTGTCATTCTGAACTCGTTTCAGAATCCCAATACTGGAAGACCAGATGTCAGGAAGGCAAGAGGTCAGGCTGTTATCTGTGAGCAAAGCTCACGAAAAAATATTCTCCTTCCCTGTATAGGGAAGGATGGGATGGGTTTCAATCAATCAAACAATAGAAGATTGCTACCCACCCTTAGTCCCTCCCTAATCAGGGAGGGAGATAACATCGCTTCAC
This sequence comes from Candidatus Gastranaerophilales bacterium, assembly GCA_944324295.1. Lineage (GTDB taxonomy): Bacteria > Cyanobacteriota > Vampirovibrionia > Gastranaerophilales > Gastranaerophilaceae > Stercorousia. The sequence goes on along the minus strand of CALUVX010000142.1, from coordinate 5,417 downwards.
GTTTCACATCTCACTCTTTACTAAAATCAAAACTTGCCTTTACCCTCGCAGAAGGTGCTACGCACGTAGCTCAATCAAACAAGCAATGTAAAATCGCATTCACATTGGCGGAAGTATTGATAACCCTTGGCATAATCGGTGTAGTTGCTGCAATGACTATGCCTGCTTTGATAGGAAGCTACAGAAAATCCGTTACAGAAACGAAATTAAAAAAGTTTTATTCTGTTATGAACCAGGCAATAAAGCTTGCAGAAGTTGATAATGGTGAATTATCAATGTGGCTGCCTCAGCGCGGTGATGCTTTTGGTGATTTTGGAGAATGGTATAATGCATATCTTGATAAAAATATAAAATCTTTGAGTAAGCAATATTATGCTCAATATTATCATGTAGCATTTGCTGACGGCAGCGGATTTGCGGCCTATATTCCGCCAACAGGTCAAGGATATTTGGACTCTATCGGTGCATATATATTTTATTGTATTGATTATAAATATTGTTCAATGGATGCATTAGATGGGAATAACGCACCTGTATATTCTGAAAGTAACTCCTATGACGGAATACATACATTCCTGTTTGGGATATGCCAGAACGGAAAATTCACTGCTTCTGCCATTTGCTCGTCAAATATTTATCCGAGAGAAGAACTTTTAGATGGTTGTTCGAATTCTGATCCGCACAGCCGGCACATGTGCACTGCTCTTATTCAGTATGACGGTTGGAAGATAAGCAAAGACTATCCTTGGATAAAATAGGGTATTTCTATTTTGTTGTACGTCAAGGGAGAATTACGTTATTTTTTAAAATAATCACATATTAATGTTTTTTTACGCGGGATAAGATGTTTTATTCCGTCAATAAATTTATTTTTATTTAAATCTTCAAGCTCTTTTTTCAGGATTGCTTTTTCTAAAACGACTTTATTGTATAAATCCGAACATACAGAACTTTTTTCAACGTGTTCTTTTAATTTCGCAAGTTGAATTTCTTTTTCTCTAATAAATCTGGTTAGTTCTTTTTTCACTTTGAAAGACCTCATGAACTGTACTTTATTAGAATAAGCTTAATAAGTAATTTTTAAATCGGCTTTTTAGTTGATTTAAATTCCTGCAGGTAATAAATCATATTCATAGCCGATTTTTAAAGCCTTAAGATTTAAAGGAAGCAAATTTTTTCTATGAGGCGGAATAACAGCATCAAGAGCCTGATTTAAATATTCAAGAGAAACAACTTTTCCGGCTTTGGCAAGCAGACCGAGAGCCAAAATATTAGCCATTTTTACATTGCCTAAATCTTCTGCAAGTTTTGTAATCGGAGCAAAAAGATAATTTATATCAGTTCTTGTTTTTATTTCTTTTACAAGTGTTGAATTAGCTATCATTAAGCCGCCTTTTTTTATTTTAGACAGAAATCTGTCAAATGATGCCTGGTTTAGTGCTATAATAAAATCGGCATCCGGTTTATTTACTTCGCTGACTTCTTCATCACTTTCGACGATTTCGCAGTTTACTGTGCCTCCGCGCATTTCTGCACCGTATGAAGGGTACCAGGTTACATTTTTGCCGGCAAGCATAAACGCATTAGCTAAAACTTCACCCGCTAATAATACGCCTTGGCCGCCAAATCCTGCTATTATAAAATTTTTTTCCATTTTATCATCCTCTTATAGATTGTCAATTCTGAACTGTTTTGCATTATTGATGCGTTTCGTCTTTATATATTCCCGGCTTAAATATCGGCATCATTTCATTTCTTACTCTGTCATGAGCTTTTTCCGGCGACATTTTCCAGTTTGTCGGACAGGTTGAAAGTATTTCCACAAATCCCAGTCCAAGACCTTTTATCTGAACTTCAAATGCTTTTTTAATTGCCTGTTTGGCCTTTCTTATATTTGCGACTGTATCAAGTGATACTCTTGCTGAAAATGCAGTACCATCGCATAATGCAATGTGTTCAGCAATTTTTATCGGATACCCGTAATAATCAACATTTCTACCGGTAGGAGATGTTGTTGTTACTTGGCCGACAAGGGTTGTGGGGCCTAACTGGCCTCCGGTCATGCCATAAGTTGTATTGTTTATGCATATTGCAGTAATTTTTTCACCTCTCAAGGCTGCATGCATACTTTCTGCGAGTCCTATTGAGGCAAAATCGCCGTCTCCCTGATAAGTAAAAACTATTTTATCAGGTCTTGCTCTTTTTATGCCTGTAGCCTCTGCCATAGCTCTGCCATGCGGAGCTTCAAGGGCATCTATATTGATAAAGTCATAAATTGTAACTGAACATCCTATTGATGCCGCAAGAATAGTATCTTCTCTTATTCCCAATTCATCTATAACTTCGGCGACAAGTCTTACCGCAACTCCGTGATCGCAGCCGGGACAAAATGAATATTTTACATCGCCTTTTAATGAGTCTGGTAATTTAAAAACTTGTGTTGCCATTATAATAATTCCTCGATTCTTTTAACAATTTCATCGGCAGAAGGCGGGACACCAACTCCCTTGTTTATTAACTCAACAGGGCATGCTCCATTGACTGCCAGTTTAACATCCGTTACCATTTGCCCCATATTTACTTCAACCGTAAAGATTTTTCTAACAGATTGAGCCAGTTTGGCTAACTGTTTTGAAGGGAATGGATAAAGTGTTATAGGTCTGAAAAATCCTGCTTTAATTCCTTTTTCACGCAGAATTTTCATTGCAGTTTTGACATTTCTTGAAGTGCTTCCAAAGCTTGTTAAGATTATATCTGCATCTTCAGTATTAATTTCTTCCCACTCAGTTTCATTTTCTTCAATTAACTTGTATTTTTCATACAATTTATTTAAAAATACACATCTGTCATCTGCCAGAGGTCCGTAAGAACGTATTATACGTCCGTCCCGCCCTTTGGCACCAGTTAAGGCCCAGCTGGATGTATCAATCTCAGGATATGGATAATCATAGAATTCCACAGGTTCCATCATTTGGCCTAAAAGACCGTCAGCCAATAAAACGGCAGGATTTCTATATTTTTGTGCAAGGTAAAATGTTTTGTATGTTAAATCAACACATTCCTGAATTGTTGATGGCGCAAGTACAATTAACTTGTAATCACCGTTTCCGCCGCCTTTTGTAGCCTGAATATAATCGCCCTGTGAAGGGTAGATGTTTCCAAGTCCGGGACCGCCTCTCATAACGCTTACAAGGACTACCGGCAATTCATCTGCCGTTGCATAGGACAGTCCTTCCTGCATAAGTGAAACCGCACAGGAAGAAGAAGACGTCATAGCCTTAACTCCCGTTGATACGGCACCTATGGTCATATTTATTGCGGCAAGTTCACTTTCTGCAGAAACATAACCTCTTTTAAGTTCCTGCATTTTTCCGCTCATAAATTCTCCGATTTCACTCTGCGGAGTAATCGGGTATCCGAAATAACACTGACAGCCGGCTAAAACTGCGGCATTAGCTATTGCGTAATTTCCCTTGGTTAAAACTTTTTTATTTGTCAAACATTGTGCCATATTTAATCCTCACTGATAATTTATTATTTCGGAAGTTAATCTTATTTTAATCTTTGTAAACTGCTGTTATTGCTAAATCCGGGCATCTGAGAGCGCACATTGCACAGCCCAGGCATTCATTAGCCGGGTCATTAAATTCAACGGTATGCACCCCGAGATTGTTTGTCTCACTCCCTACTTTAAGTAATTTTTTGGGGCATTCATTTATACAAAGATAGCATGCTTTACATTTGTTCTTGTCTATTACTATTCTGCTCATCTTTACCTCTGATTATTTGTTTGTCTGAACTATATTATATCACCTAATTTAAAAAGCAACACTTTATCTTTACAATTGTAATAATAAACGTTAAGAGTTTGCATTGATTGATATTCTTCTGATAATATATATATAAAACTATAAATTATAAGAGGGATATTTTTAAGAAAGAGAACAAAATGGCACTGACTGTAGATGAAATTGCTGAAATCCTCAACACTATGCGTGTTGAAAATGAACATAATGTTGAAAATTTTGAGAAAGTTTTAACCGGAATAAATAATAAGCTTGAATTAATGGCGGATGATAATGAAGCCACAGATTTAATAAAACTTTATCTCTCGGAGTTAAAGAAAATTGTTGAAGATAAACACAGTGCCGCAAATGACAGATTTATCAGTCTTGAAAATTCTCTTAATGTTATCCTTTCTTCTCAGGAACAATTTGCTAAGACATCTGAACTTAGAGATTTGTTCCATGTATTAAGTGCTAATTTTGATGCTTTTTCCGGAGAATTTTCAAGTCAGACCAATGTGCTTAACGATGTTGATGCTAAACTTGATAATATAGGAAACAGTGTATTTAATAAAGATGAACTTGCATCTTTATTAAACGGTTTTGCATCAGACCTGTCCGATATGAATGCTGATGTAAGCAAATCTTTTCAGAATATTGAAAATTCTTTGTATGACACTTTGAATAAAGTAAACAGTATTGATGTATCTGCACAGGTAAATTCTTTACAGGAACAGATATCGTCTTTATCAGAAGATGTAAATTCTCTTCCTTCCAAAATCTCTTTTTCTGATGTTGAGGAAAGAATTTCTTATTTTCAAAGTATTATTGATTCTTTACGCAGTATTATTACTGATGTTCCGGCTTTGAGTGCGGAAGCTGTTTCAAACAGATTTTCGGATTTGGAAGCTGCTGTTGAAAATATCGTATCCGAGGATGATTTTGCTTTATTCAAGTCTGATTTGACTGATTATATTAAGCAGGTGAATGATGTTGTTGATTCAATAAGTACAAATATAAATGGCAACAGAGAAAGAATTGAAAATATTTATAATTCAATTAATGCTTTGGATTATAAAAAAGATTTAGATAATATCTCAGAGAAAATGCAAGAACTTGAAAACGCTGTTAATGGTGTTTCTCAAAGCAATGCTTATGAAATACAAAATCTTGCAAGGACTTTATCTTCGGTAGTTACGGATTCTGATTTTGCTGGTTTTAAGGCTGATTTAGCAGATTTTGTACAAAAAATCATTGATAACTCTTCTGCTCTTAATTCCGAACTTTCATATAGTGCCGAAAGAATTGAAAATATTCTTTCCACTGTAAATTCTATGAATTATACCGGAAATTTTGATGCTCTTTCTAAGGAAATTAATGAATTAAAATCTGTTGTTACTGAAGATTTTGCTGAAATTGAGAAAAATATTAATGCAGTTATTGGAGCTTCATCTCAAGATGTTATAAAAAAGCTTGACAATCTGGAAACATCATTATCATCAATTGTAACAGATTCTGACTTTACAGGGTTTAAAAATGATTTATCGGATTTTGTGCAAAAGATAATTGATAATTCTTCCGCTTTAAATTCTGAATTATCTTATAGTACAGAGAGAATTGAAAATATTTTAA
>CALUVX010000141.1 GCA_944324295.1 Candidatus Gastranaerophilales bacterium | reverse complement strand
CGAATAGAATTAAGTTGATAGCTTCCATGATAAACACTCCTATCTGTAGCTTAAGCGAACCGAAACGACATATATAATCCGCCTTAATTCTATTATACCCATGCCCTGCAAAAAATTAACATTTTTTAATAAAAATTTTAAATATAATATTAATGAGGACTTATATGAAAAAGAAAATAGAAAAATTATTCAGCAATCTTTGCTGTTCAAAATGTAAAAACAGTTTTGACGAAAACTCAATAACCATAAAAAGAGAAGAAGAAGGACTTACAGTAATAGGGCTTGAATGTAAATATTGCGGTAAAAATTTCGGCGCTGCATTTTTGGGATTTACAGATATTGACTTAAAGAACTATGAACCTCTTGAAGTGCAAGAAGGCCCTGAACCTATCAATTATGACGATGTAATTGATGCACACAGGTTTATTCAGAGCCTCGAAGGCGACTGGCAAAAACACTTACCTTAATAAATTACTGCCATTGAGCAGAAATATCATGACGTAAGTAGTCCATATTTTGATTATTCAAAACCCAGGCAGTACAGCCTGTCCCATTTCCTTTACTTTGGCCTTTGAACTCACATGTATATCCGTTTAGTCCACCGTCCCAGCCTTGAACTCCCATTGGTTTTATACCGTCTTTTGTAATATAAAATCCAAAATAATCAACTCCTGCTTTGTTAGGAAGTCCGACCGCATTTAAATCTACATACAAAACCGCACATATATTTGAATACTGCGTACCAGAAGAATAAATGCATCCACTTCCGGAAGTTGCCAATGCAAAAGAGACTCCGTTACTTAGTATACCTCTTGCATACATATTATGATTTTTAGGTGCATATCCATACTCCCCACCACTAAACGTAGTATAGCTGTCTGCAAAACATCCTGCATTTTCCCTGCAGGATTTAGCCTTTTTCAGATACGGCGCAAATATATCATATACTTTTTCTGCACCTTCCATTTGAGACTTTTCTCCAATATCCCAAAACTCGGCAGGCCCATTTTCTTGTTTTGCCATTAAAAATGCTTGAGAAAATATTGAATATGCACCTTTCAGCCCTTCAACAAATACCTTTTCTCTATATTTATTAATTAATGCAGGCATAGTCATTGCTGCAACAATACCGATAATTCCAAGAGTTATTAAGACCTCTGCAAGTGTAAATCCGCTTAAGGAGCTTAGATTTGCCCCCCCCCCGAAGCTCTCTTAATTTCAAATTTTGTCATAATCAAATACTCCTTATCATAAATGTTATTTACAATAACATTATAACAATATTTTAACGGAAAATCAATATTAATTAAACAAAACCCCTGCAATAGCTGCAGACATGTAACATGTTAAAGTTCCGCAGATTAATGCTCTTACACCCAGTCTTGCAAGATTCTTTCTCTGGTTGGGAGCGAGTTCACCGATACCGCCTAATTGTATTGCAATTGAACCGAAATTTCCAAAACTGCATAATGCAAAACTTGCGATTAAAAAGCTTTTATCAGAGAGGGCCGTAGGGAGATGAGTCATATCAAAATATGCAACCATCTCGTTCAAAACAAGCTTTGTACCCATAAGACTGCCTACAGTTGTTGCCTCACTCATAGGAACTCCCATAAAATATGCAAACACCGCAAATATTTTTCCTAATATAAGTTTCAATGAAAGATGATTTAAATCAAAAGATACAAAATTTACATGGAGATACTTAACAATAAAAACTCCCAAATGCCCCAGAAACCAATCAATCATGGCAACAAGAGCAACAAGAGCCAAAATCATTGCAACAACATTAATTGCGACTTTCATTCCCTCGGAAGCCCCTGCTGAAATAGCATCAAAAACATTTATATAAGGCTTCTTTCTTTTACTGTAAGTTATTTTAATATCATCACCGGTCTCAGGAGTTCCTGTTTCAGGATAAACAATTTTAGAAATAACAAGTGCACCGGGAGCAGCCATAATTGATGCAGCAAGCAGATATTGTGCCGGAATCCCCATCCCTATATAAATCGGCATTGTTGCTCCAGATATACATGCCATGCTACCGGCCATCGATGCAAGAAGCTCTGAACGGGTAAGCTTTGCCAGATAGGGCCTTATCATAATTTGTGCTGCAATTTGTCCTACAAATGCACTTGCAACATTTGATAAAGCCTCTGCCCCGCTCACATTCATCAGTTTATTCATTGCCTTGCCAAAAAGCGGCACGACCCTTTGCATTATTCCATAATAATAAAGTATATTGACCAAAATCATCATAAATATTAAAGATGCAACGAGCTGAAGTGCAAATACCTGTGCACCTTCCCCAAATACGGCAGTAATTTTATGCTCTGTCATCAACGGGCCAAAAACAAACGCACCGCCTTCCTTTGCAAACTCCAGAATTTTTTGAATAAATAAACCTAAATTATAAAACAATGCACGCCCTAATGAGACTTTAAATATAAAAAGAGCCAGCAAAACCTGTAATAAAAAACCCATGCCAACTGTTTTATAATTTATAGCTTTTCGATTATTAGACATCAAATAAGCAAGTCCAAAAATCAAAATAATTCCCAATAATCCGAAAAATCTGTCCATAATTTTACCTTTTTATATACTTTTTATTCAATTTTACTTAAAATTTACTAAAAAAACTCTAATTATTAAAAAAAACTTTACTTAATATTTCTTAATAAAACAACATAACTCTATTGAAAAAAATCATGTCAGCATTTTACTATATAAGGCGGGGAAGAAATTTTCTGCAAATAATAAAAATAGTGTATATATATTATAAATTGAAAAGGGTGTAAATATGCGTGTTTATTCAGTTATGCCGAATTATCAGGCCAAGAGTATCAAAAGAAATGACAGAGTACAATCAGACAATCAAACCACTCCAGTGGCAATGAGTGTGCCCCCCCCCCGAACCATGCCAGGCGTATTATTAACTTTCACCGGTAATAATGAAAAAAATATAAGGGAATTTGCATCCTATGCACCTGAAAATAAAAGATACGGTTATAGTGCCGGCGGTTTAGGTGTTGTAACACAAGAAGCTCCGGTAAATTGGAGATTGCATGAAAAAGCGGATGTGAGAGATTTTTCACCGTATCACGCGTATGATAACGGAGATGGCGGAGTAAAAGCAGTTATAGTAAAAAAAGATGCTAATGGCAAATATATTACAGCTTATGACAAAGATAAATTTTATCATGCCGAACCAAACGAATCTCTTGAACACTTAATGCAAAGAGAACAAATTCAACTTAAAGACGGTGAGGAATTCAAATTTGTAGTACAACAAAAACCTAATGACAAAGGTATATCTAATGTAGTTGTTCTTGAAGAAGCAACAGATTTAAAAGGTAAAATTACAAGACCTTCAACCAAATCAGTTTCTCAAATGGAAACAATTCCTTACAGAGTATTCAGGGCTATAAGTGTTCCGGATACCGTTGATGAAGCAATTGATAAGTATAAACAAAAAATATTTAACAACCTCAAAAAGCCTTATATAGAAAAATATAATGCAGAAGTACGTGAAAAATATAAAGATGAATTAGCTGCAGCAGAAAAGAAAGATAACGCTTTTACAGAACAAAATAAAAAAGAAAATGAAATTAAAAGAAAAAATAATCCTCAAATAGAATACAAGGATATTGTATTTAAAGATGAACAAAATAAAGTAGAAGCAAAAATCAAAAAAGAAGTTGAAAAACTCGTTAATGAAGACAAAGAACTTAAAGAAAAATATAAAGCAGCTTTAGACGGTGAAGATGCAAAAAAACATATTGCTGATATTAATGCAAAAGCAGCACCTAACAAAGCAGAAAGAAACTCTGTATATTTTATTCATACAGAAGGTTTGGCACGATTTGAAGCTCCGTATGGGAATGACAAAGCCTATTATGCAACAAGTGCAAAAGTAAAAGTTAACGGTAAACTTCAAGAAATAAAAACGGACCTTGCTTATGCAGACAGTAACAGAGCATTTGTAGACCTGCTGCCAAAATTGAATACCGAAAAACACGGATTTTATAATCCTGCAAACGTCTGGGTACATGACAGACCAGGATTTATGGTTATGAATTATATAGCTGACGAATCTCATTTCGGAAATGATTACTGGGCCGGAGTAAAAGCAGATGGCCGCTTTCACAACCCTGGCAGACCATACCAAGGTGCAGAAAGCAATCCATTTGACTTTTTCAGAATGGCTGCAAGAAAAGAAGATATTGACAGTTTAAATAAACATCCTCAAATCGTAAAACTACGGGAAATAGAAGCTAACTGGTCAAGAGCTTCAAAAGAAGAACGAAAATTTGCATATCAGATTTTTGAACCTTTTATGAAGGGGTTGCGTGATGACTATATAGATACTGCAAACGAAGTCCGCACGTTTAACCTGTCAATGGTTCCCGTTGCAGGGACAAAAGTTAACGGTAAAAATATGAGCTGTGGTACAGTATCCATGAATTACGGAAAAGAGATGAAATCACTTGAAACCCCGGATATTGCACAGTTTATGACAACAAAACTCGCTGAAACTCCGACTATTGATATTACAAACGGTAATACACCTGCGAACTTAAGACTTAATGATCCGTCTGCGAACTTCTGCAGAGGAAACTTTATAAACGGATTGACCAAGGCGAAAGCAGGTTTTACAACTTATGAATACAAACCTGTTTATGATGAAAGCGGGAAATTGGTATCAGATAACCTTGAAGAAGTTTTGAAAGCTAAAAAATCAAATTTACAATGGTTCCTTAATACCTTAGGAGAAGCTTTTGATTCCAACAGTTCCCAAGGTTTGACCCAAATGTTCTTTACTCCTGCACAAGTTTCAGATGGTTCCAGCGTTGTCGGACATTTATCAAAATATAAAGAAGGCGATATGCTCTTTATGGGCTGGGGACGTCCAGATCCTCAAAAAGGTTATCCGTCAACTTTCCAATCATTCTTAGAATTTCTAAAAGACCCTAATATTGACAAAGAGGTCAAAAAACATGCTAAAGTAATAGTAGGTGCAGGCCCCGGAACTTGGGAAGAACACGCAAGAGATTTTAAATGGGTTAAAGATATAATAAGACAAATAGAAGAACTGGATGGCGGTATATATAAAGGTAATGCCATGTACGTTAACGGCTTCTTTCCGAACAGACTTGTCGGATGTGCTACCCATTCAATATTTACATCAAGATTTGAACCTTGCGGCATTACACCGCTTGAATCTTTCGCGGCGGGCACACCTGTTATCAGCACAAGAACTGGCGGTGCTCCGGACTTCATTACTGCCACAAGAGGGTATCTAACTAAAAATCCTTATCTTATTAATATAGACTCATTCAAATTTAATGATTTGACTGATTTAGAACTTGAAGACCAGGTAGACGCGGAAAGAATGCACAGAAATGCCGCAGAAGTAAAAGATTGTGTTAAAGATGCTGTATCTGATTATAATTTAAAACCTGAAGAAGGCAAAACCTCTAAATATGCCGAAATGGTAAGAGACGGTTTACAGCAAAAAATAGACTGGCATGAAAATGCTGCTTACAATAACGGCAAAACAGCTAACGAACGCTATATGACAGAAGTATTTGAAGTTGATAAAGGTTTTGCAGCACGTAACAAATCTAAATTAAATCGTTTAGTCGGCGATAAATTTGGAATAGCAGATGCCATAAAAGACGGGGCTTCAAAAGTCAGAACAAAATGGACAAAAATTATTATCGGAACCGGTATCGGTATTGCTGCACTCGGAACAGCTGCTTATGCATACTTAAAACGCGGCAAAAAGGCTGCAAAACCGGAAGAAAATACAAATCCGGCACAACCGACTGCAAATGCTGATAAACCAAAACTTGATAAAGCAGCTTAAAATTATCACGAATTCAAAATATCAACTAAATCAAAAATTACGATGAATCTTTCTATAAGGTCATCGTAATTTTTTGCTTTTAACAATGACCTGAATAAAAAACCGAAAAGCATTGGTTTCTTTTGTCTTAAAGCAATTAAAACAATATTATCTTTATAAGATAATTCAAATCCTTTAGCAGTGAAAAGTTCCCCAAACTTTTTAACAGTATCCCAAAATTTTTGGGAAATAAAATCAAGTTTTTTATTATTTTGAGCAAATACATACAAATATTTGTTCATTTCATCAATATGCGGGTTTATCTGCTTGTAATTATTAAATTTTTTCTCATTTTTAGAAAACATTATTACATGGTTTTCAATGCTTTTTTCCAGCTCTAGTTGAATTAATGTTCCTTTAAATAAGTCAGGTTTGTTAATACCCTTCACAGGCATTTTAAGCCTTGAATCTGAAATTATAATATTTGTGCGATTATAAAAACCGAAAAAGCTTGATACATCTTCCTGCGTATCAAAATTATGAAATAGTTTGGAATCAATAATTACATCAGTATTGTGGTTTTTAGGCCATTTTTTAAAATTTGCAAACGGCGGCAAAAATAAAGGCAAAACTTTTTCATACAACATTGCCTGAAAATCTTTCCCGGCAATAATAAAATTAACAATACTTTTTAATATACAGGCATACATAAAAAAAAGAATTAAAGGCACAAAAATAAGTTTATATCCAGCGCTAAAACTGACAAAAAGAACAGATGAAGCAAGCAGAATACCTATAATAAAATAAACGGCCGAAGATAAAATAACTTTTTTCACAATATTTTTTCGAAGAATTTCTAACTCTTGTACCTGCGGAAAAATATTTTCCTCAAAATATTTGTAATATACCTGTTTCTTATCTTCCATACAAACTATTTTACCACAAGATTTACTTTTGCCATTCGACGGAAAAATTCTTTTTATACATACACGGAAGAGAGGCATAAATTCTAAAAGATTTTATATAGTTTTCTGCCGGCCTATCATTCAGCCAGTTATAAAAATCATTCATAGAAAGCACCAAATTATCAATATAAAATCCGTTTTTCATAACATCTCTTACATATCTTATTTTAATTATATCCGAATTATTATACTGTACATAAATATAAGGTGTAAAATTTTTAAACAAAAATATTACTAAACGCCCGAATAACGACAAATCCAGATTTATTATAACTTTTTTGGCATCATACGGCACCTGAATTGTCTCATTTACATTATGCAATTCTTTCTTATACGAACTATACTTGTAAACTACAGGGAATTTCCGCTTTGCCAAAAGTAATTTATTTTGTTTAAAATCTCTTACTTTATAATTTTCTTTTATGGCATTCCAGGTTGCAGGATTATCAAAAAGCAAATTACGCCCATCAATTGAAGCATAACGGTCAATAATTATATAATCAGTATTTTGTTGTTTATAATTTTTGGCACTTGCCAAATCAAGTTCTTTTGTATAAACAGTATAAAGCTGTAAAAAAGGATTATAATGAGGCGTTAAATTATTTTTCGGAATATATGAAAGCTCATAAGGCAAAATTTCAACTTTTGAATTTCCCACAAGATTTATCCATTCCGAAGGTAAAATATATTCATTTAAAATTAAAATTTTATCTTGCTCTTTTAATTTTGGGATAAATGAAAGAACCGTCCCGAAAGAAATATGTTGAAGCGGATAAATTAACGCAAGACAATACATTATTATTAAAAATTTGACTGAAATATTTTTTACCAAAAAATATAAAAGCGGCACAATTGCAAGAATATAAACAAAAAACATCATTACATGATTATCAGCTCGGACAAATCCGCTCTTAAAAACGAAAAATAAAGATGGTAATATTACAAAAAATACGTTAAAATTCTTATTTTTATTTTTATAATCATTCAGCCATAAAATAAAATATAGTCCCAAAATTAACAATGCAGATAAAAGATATATCTTGTTAGTCCAATCTCCCCAAACCACCATTGTTTCACTGTAACCTGATGAAATAAGCAGGCTCATCTTTAACCATTCAACAAATGTTCCAACATCGCCAAAATATAAATAAGTAATTAAGCCCAAAGAGATAAACCATATACAAAAAGAAAGAAGGACAAATTCTTTTTTCAATCTTAGTGCAATTAAAGTAAATATTAAAGTCGCAATACAAGTTACACCTATATTGAATTTGGCAAACAGCATAAAAAAGGCAAGGGAATTCAAAAGTATTACCCCCGCATATTGACGAATATTTTTCTGATACAAACACACAAATGCAAGTATAACTGCCAGAAATTCATATAGTTCATACCCGAAACAGACAAAATTAAATACAATTAACCCAAGAAAAATATTCGCTTTTTTCCTATCTTTAAAACAAAAAAGAGAAAATACAAAACAGGCAATTACTAAAATTTTAAATAATAAAACTTGCCATATAATTTCCTTAAAACAAAAAGGAGCAAGTAAATATCCAAAAGGCCCGTAAGTAAAGAAAACATCTTTTCCAAAAATATAATCACCGCTCAGATGCAAAGTATTAAGGGTATAAGACCAGGAAGGATCCAGTCCATACAAATAATCTTGACAAGTAAACCTGAAGCCAAAGAATATGAATAACAAAATTAACAAAAATTGAATAATATTATTGTTATCATCAAATAATTTAACAATTTGGCGACATATCTTATTAAAAAAATAATGTATTTCCTTCTTATCTTCCATAATTTTAATATAAACAATATAGTTTGATTTTTACATCAGGCAAAACAGATATAACATAATCAGAATCCTTAATAGGGAAAACATAATCTAATTTAAAAATTCCATTATCCATTTTTCTGAAAACAATTGTATCATAAAAAGTATTATCTTTTGTACTTATACTTGTTGTCAATGAACTATCAGAAAATATTGTAATTGCGGCATACTTAGAACTGCATATATTTGTAGGATTAAAATACTCCAATCCGGAAAAAATAGCATCAGCCTCTCTTTTTACAGAATTTTTATTCGGTATTGTTGCATAAAAATTAACACCAGGATTAGTAGTAACAAAAACTACATCATTAAATTTTGAATATTTTAAATATTGATCCCAATATATATCCCGTCTGTTAACAGTGGTAAAAGAAAGCGCCAAAAGCAAAAGAATAGATAAAGTAACATACTTATTTTTGAATACTAAAATTATAAATAACAATACGGAAACGACATAAACATAAAGATAACGTCCCGGAATATAAGTTTCACTTAACTGTGAAATTGCAACAATTCCGGAAAATACAATAATTATACCTGCATATAATAACGAAAGAAGTTTAAAATAATTTTGAAAACTATGCTTTCTTACGAAATTATATAAAGCACATAAAAAGCCAAAGAAAATTATAAGCGATATAAATTCATTTGATGAAAAACAAAAAATAAAATTATGCAAAAACGGTGAAATATGTTTGGCTATATCTTCCGATACAGACATCCTTCCAGAATTTAAAACAAAATATAATTGAATTAACAGACCTATAAAATATGCTAAATAAACAAATCTCTGTCTTCTTAAATCTTTATAAATAAACGTTCTAAATAATATAATTGGAAGAAATAATATAGAAAAAGGTCCTGTTAACGCCAACAGCAAGACACCAATAGAAGTTAAATATCTATTCCATTTTGACCAATCGCTGGACAATAATAATGCAAATAAAAGAGCTAAGAACCATTGCAGATTAGGGATATTATCATATACATCCGCTTCTACCGGGGCCAAAAGAGGTATTAAAGCAATAAATGCACCATATTTTACATTTTTCAAATCCAGCATATAATACACACCCATAACAACAAAAAATCTTAATATTATATTAAAAAACAGATATATTACGGGTATAACCGACAAAGGAAAAAGAGATGCTATTAAAGCCAACAATCTTAAAATAAAATGGCTATATCCCGCATAAGGGATATACAATGAGTTTAAACCATACTTTAATGACTGGGTAAAAAATATCAGTCCATCTTCTATTGAAAAATTTTTATATAAAAATACACCTTTAGAATGAAGAAATATTAATATTAAGGTCAATGTAAATAAAAATAAAATTAAACTAAATTTTTTCATATTTTTCCCTTTGTCATAAATTCTTTAAAAAATTTATATTCAATTCTTTAGCCCGTAAAATAGAGCCCTTTAAATCAAATGGATTTAGTTTTCCAACCATATATTTTTCATTATATGACTTTATTATAATAAATATTTCCTGCTTTGCTTGTATTCTGTACTCCATATTTGCGTAATAATTAGCAAACGTATAACATGACGAAAAAGAAATACATAATATAACCAAATAAATTAAAGCAAACTTAGCATTAAACATTCGAACAAACAAAGCCCCAATACAAGGAATTAAAAAATTAACAATATTTAAATATCTGGAAGCAACAACCAAAAGACTGTTTCCTTCTATTCTGCCAGCTGCTATCCCTGCACATAGACAAAAAGATAAAATAAATAATGCAAAATAAACATAAATATCCTTTTTATTTTTTTCAGAAACAAAAAGCCAGCCTAATGCTCCAAATATTAATATTCCAGAGATTAATGTCCAGAATATAGGAAAAGATATATTAAAAAGACCGCTTATGATAATTTTAAAATAGTAATTCCAAAAATCAATTTTATTTGGCAACACAAGATTTCCCTGTAAAGAGAGAGCATTATAGTTTACAAAAAATCCGACTAAACCAAGAAAAACTATACTACCTGCCGCCACCACATTGGCATCTAACTTCTTATGTTTAAATAAATAAGCAAAAAACAAAGCTAACCCGGAAATAAATGTCATAGAAAACATTGCAAAAACAGAAAAAACTCCGAATAATACAGAATTCCGCAGATTAGTTTCTTTCACAAATCCAAAATAAATTGCTATAAAAGAAAATAACAACATAAAATAAAACTGCGATTGAAAACCTGTTAATTGATTTTCTATTAAAACATCTGAAAAACAAGGAATAAAAAATAAAGGTAACAAACTGTTTTTATCCGGAATAATTTTATATAACACAAATAATGAAGCTAAATACAGGAAAAAATTTAAAATTATTTGATGCTTCAAATTCCATCCGTCTATATGATACATAACCCAGGTAAAAAGTCTTGTCCATATTATTTTATGTTCATTATGAAAAGAGAAAATCCAGTCTAAATTGAGTTTACTATCCAAATGCCCAGGGTTTAAGGCCTCCCATTCATCCCAATAAGGCACATCCACCGCAGTTTGACAAATATTATAAAAATTCCATAAAATAAATAATCCCAAAATTGTCAAAGATATATAAAACACTGTTTTATTACTTTTTAAATCAATCCAAAATTTATCTTTATTCGGAATATAAAAAATCGACATCAAAATAACTTCTATAAATAAAGCAGCTAAGGAAAGTGCAAATACTTTGAGAAGCATTACAATTTTTACCCTTAAAAGTTCCTGACCGATCTGGTCAAAAGACTTAATTTCTTTCCCG
>CALUVX010000140.1 GCA_944324295.1 Candidatus Gastranaerophilales bacterium | reverse complement strand
AAGAAATAGGTGATGATTTTATAATTTTATGTCCCGCAACCCGTCCTACCTGGGCTTCTGTTAATGATCAGGTAAGGGTTGATACCCCGCGTGATAATATTTTGTCAGGAGTTGATTATATGGTTGTCGGAAGACCTATTACATCTGCTGATGACAGAATTGGAGCTGCTAATCTTATTATTGATGAAATTGAAACTGCTCTTGCCGATAAGGCTTCATGTGTTTAGTTTGCAGTAAATTCTTTTGATTTTTTGTATTTCTTTTTATCTTTATTGTATGTAAAAAGTGTATAGTTTTGTCCGTCAGATGTTATTTTTATTGAGTTTTGGCGGTCAGTTCTGTAAATATCCGTATTTCGCAAAATATCAAGGGTTCCTTTATTCGGATGCCCGAAAGAGTTTGGACCTGTTGAAATTACTGAGACTTTTGTATTTAAGTGATTTAACATGTCAGAATTTACAACATGAGGTCCGCCATGATGACCTACTTTCAAAATTTCAACATTGTGCGGAATATTTTTCTTCAATTTTTCAAAAGCTTCTGTTCCCGCATCACCGGTAAAAAGCATGTCAAAATTCTTATAAGTTAGTAATGTTATTATTGATTTTTCGTTATCTTTGTCGGAGTTTGAAATATATGTTTGCAGATTAAAGTTTTCTTCATTATATATAGATTTGTTGTTGAGCGGAATTTTTGCCGGAATATTTAATTCTTTTAAAGTTTTATATATATTTTCGGATGTAATTGATTTGTCATCAAAGGAATTAATATAAACTTGCTTAACATTCAGGCTTTTCATAATATCAACTGCCCCGCCCGAGTGATCGTTGTCAAAGTGTGTTATTATCATGCCTTCAATATTTTTAATCCCCCTATCTTTAAGATATTTTATAATAATTGAATTGGCCTGGGCATTGCTTCCTTTATAGCCGGCTCTGCCTGTGTCTATTATAAAATATTTATTTTGAGGAGTTTTTATTAGAAAACAGTCCGCATTTTGAACATCAAATGTTATTACTTCAAGATTTTTTGATGGAATATTTATTAATGACAGCATCAATATTAAGCTGAGTGCAGTACATGCATATACAATTTTTTTGTTCAGACCGTTTTTTATTGATAACGTGAAAAATAGTACTATACCATAATAAACAAATATTTGGAAAATATTCGGATGTGTTGTTGTAAGAAGGGAACCGGGAAGATTTGCAAATAAATTTGATATAAAAACAATTGCATGCAGAACATAATTTAAAATTAAATCTATAATCATACAGAATTTATCGCTAAAAGGTGCCGCCATTGCTATAATTGAACTTATAAAACCGCCGAAACTTATCACACTTAAAAACGGCATGCTTAAAATATTTGCAAGTATCGAATACGTGCTGAAAGTGTTAAAATAGAACATCTGTATCGGAGCAACCCATATTTGGGCAATTACGGGAATTAACAAGGCGCTTGTAAGCCATTGAGGTATTTTAGAATTCTTGTATTTTTCAAAAATAACGTTTGCGGTTGTTAAAAGTCCAAAAGTTACAATAAATGAAAGCTGAAATCCAACGTTATTTATAAAAGCCGGATTGTAAATCAACATAAGCATTGCAACGAATGCAAGAAGTGAAACTGTATGTGCATCTCTGTCTATTAGTTTTCCAATGAGTACTAAAATAAGCATGAGAGCGGCTCTTATGACTGAAGCACCAAGTCCTGTCATAAATGTATAAATTATGACAATTCCCATACCCGAAATTACCATAAATTTAAATGGTACTCTCATACGCCTCATAAAAAATACCCAAAAAGCATATATAAAGGCAACATTCATCCCTGAGGCCGCTAAAATGTGAAGCAATCCTGAGTTTACAAACGATGTTTTTATATAATCCGGAGGTGCGACAGCATCATCGCCGAATACTACTCCGCCCAAAATTTCAAGATTTGGAGATTTTAGATATTGAGCATGAACATTAATAATTCTATCTCTTAGTTTATTCAAATTTTGCAGGAATTTCCATTTAGGTGTTAAATTATTATCGACAACTTTTGCATTATCTGTGTAGAAAACAGTGAATGTATCAAAGTTTCGTAAATATTTTCCGTAATCAAACTGGGATGGATTGCTGGCTTTAAAAGGGCTCCTCAGCCTGCCGGAAAACTCATATTTATCTCCTATTTGCAGCTCTGAAATTTCATCTCCGGTATAAGTTATAAGAGTTTTGCCGGATACAGGTTTACCGTTAACTTTGTCTACTCTAAAGAAAAACTTGACTTTTTGCGGGTTACTGCTGTTTGGAATTGATATTATTTGTCCGCTGATAACAGCATCCTGTCCTGCAAACTGGACAACCCCATCTGTTATATTAGTTCTTGAATATGCATTAAAAAAGCCGAGATAAAATACAATTATCCAGAAGAGAATGTATTTTATTGGTAAATAATTTTTCAAAATAACAACAATGGCAATAAAAGTTATAATTCCTGCGCACAAAATTGCATTATCGTTGAAATAGGCCAGAATTCCGGTCATAAAAATCAATGCGGTAAGAAACATTACGACATTTTTATTCTGTAAAATGTTGTTTATTGTTGTTCTGTCCATTAAGATAATTATACGTTAAATGATACAATCATAACGTAACAAAATGTAAAAAGCTCCTTTTTATTAAGGAGCTTTTATTTAATCTTTTTTGAAAATCCACCAGCCCTTTGTATCTTGCGGCTGTAATTGTGGCTGCGGCTGACCTATTTTAAAGTTTTGTTTAAGCGGTGATTGTGATGCAAATACGCTTCTTGATAATGTATTAATATATTTATTATTCAAGTGTGCGTAATCAAACAGAATAACCCCCTTTGCATTAACTTTTCGTGCTTCATGGATTAGCCTTATCAAATCTTCATCTGTTCCGCCCATAAATGTAACGAATAGACCTGCATAAAAATCAGTATTTCCCGACGATGCATTTATTACGTCCGACATCATTTTATTTGCCGTTTTAGAATCACAGGTCAAAAACAGTGGAGTAAAGGCATTTATGTATCCTCTGGTTGACCAGGTTTTCCAATCCTGTTGTTTATGATCAAGCGCCGCTTTTCTGTCAGGAAAAATTACTGCACTGATGTAAGTGTGTTTACGTCTGCCTATTTCTCCGATTTTTTTCACCATATTTGTAATCTGCTCGCGTCTGTAATTATTCCATTCAAGCCATAGAGGATCTGATTTTAGAATACTAACCGGATCAACACCATAAATCATTTTAAAATCATTTCTTGCATAATCAGTATATCCCCAGTTTGAATCTTCATTCAATGAAACGCAGTTTGGATATCTGATATAGTCCAGATTAATCCCGTCGGGTTTATATCTTGTAATGATTTCGTCAACCAGTTTTACGATAAAATCCTGTACATAAGGATTTGCAGGGTCAAGAAAATATCCGTTATGCTCTGATGTTGACTTGGATGGGTCAACGGAATCGGCATCTTTTCTTGTTTTATTGCCCCAAGAAGGGTTCATGCCAAGTATACTTTTGGGGTTATCTTTTGGGGCCTGTGGTCCTACATAGAATGTTTCAAACCAGATATGAACTTTTATATCGCGTTTATGCGCCTCTCTAATCCAGATTTCAAGAGGGTCAATTCCGACAAATTTTTCATATTGCGGTGTAAAATCATACGCTTGCATTGTTTTACTCGGAAATATTGTTTTCCCGTGAAAATATGTTTCCAAGAATATATTGTCAATTCCCGCATTTTTTAATCTGTTTAGAGTCGCTTCGATTTGCTGTTCGCTTGTTTCTGTCGGTCTTATCCAAATTCCCTTGAGCTCTCCGTTTTTATATGGTACAACGCTTTTTAATGCATCATTTGCGGCCTCTATCGCCAGTTGTGAATATTTTTTTACTTCTTCCGGATTTTTTCTGGCTTTTTTTAAATAATTTTTTGCATCATTTATATA
>CALUVX010000139.1 GCA_944324295.1 Candidatus Gastranaerophilales bacterium | reverse complement strand
AAAGAAAAAATTGAAAAAGCAGGCGGAAAGGTTGAGTTAGTATAATGGCACAAAAAATGAGAATGCCGACAACTGATGATTTAATGTCAATGTGGCAGGCTTCAGGATTGAAAGAAAAAATTATTTTCACATTCCTGATGATAGCCGCATTCAGATTTGGGGTACAGATGCCTTTATTTGGTATTAATAACCAAATTTTCCAAAATATTGCCCAGGGAAATAACATAATCGGATTTTTGGATTTATTTTCCGGCGGTGCTTTGGGAAAAGTTTCAATATTCGCTTTGGGTATCGGACCTTACATCACGTCATCAATTATTATCCAGCTTGTTTCTGTCGTAATTCCTTCACTGGAAAAGCTTCAGAAAGAAGAGGGAGAAGCAGGCAGAAGGAAATTATCACAGTACACCCGTATATTTACTGTTGTACTTGCGGTATTTCAGTCTTTAATCTTTATGTTATATTTGCATCACTTACCCGGAGCAGTTTTGCCTAACGTTAATCCTGTAATGTTCTTTATAAGTTCAATTGTAGTATTAACGGCAGGTTCTGTTCTTGTTATGTGGATTTCGGAACTTATTACTGAAAAAGGTATCGGAAACGGCGGTTCTTTAATCATCTTTATCGGTATCTTGTCAGGTATTCCGATTTACGCATCAAGAACTGCACAAATTGTTGCAAATAATTCTATGATGCAATTAGGGTTGGCAGTTTTGCTTCTTATATTCTTTGCGGCAATGATATTCATTGTAATTATGCAGGAAGCAGTAAGAAAAGTAATAATTGTAAATCCTAAAAGACAAGTAGGAAACAAAGTTTACGGCGGGATGAATTCGTTTATTCCGTTTAAGCTTAATCCGGGCGGTGTTATGCCGATTATCTTTGCGATTGCAATTTTGCTGTTCCCGTCAACAATTTTGAGTCTTGTCGGGCAGGCAAATTTCAAAAGCGAGGCTGTAAAAAATGTTGTAATACATTTAAATCAGGTATTAAGTCCTGATGGAATTACCTATTATGTACTGTATTTTCTCTTGATTGTTGCATTAACATTTTTCTATGCTTCAATTATGCCGAATATGCAGCCAAAAGATATTGCGGATAACTTAAAGAAATACGGTTCATCAATTCCTGGTATAAAACCGGGAAGACCGACAGCAGAAGCTCTTGATAAAATTTTAACCAAAACAACATTTATCGGAGCAATGGGACTTGGTATTATTGCACTTGTTCCATCCCTTGCAAGTTATGTTACAAATATTAAAACACTGCAAGGTATCGGAGCAACGTCATTAATAATCATGGTCGGTGTTGCACTTGACTTAATAAATCAGGTAAGAACACACCTTCTGGCTCGAAATTATGAATCGTTTCTGAAAGAATAAGTAATTTAACGATAAAAAATAGCCTCTAATACTTAGGGGCTATTTTTTTGTGCAAAGAATTAATATTTTGTTGAATGATTAGGGGAGCAAAAATTTGTATCATATAAATGTAAATCCTCAACTCTTCTGATTGCTCAGTATTTGCTCCTCATTATATAAGGGGAGCTTTTTTTTGTTAAGATATCGACAAAATTTAAGAGATATAGTATAATTGGGACAAAAGAGGAAATTATGAGAGAATTAATAGAAAAAGATAGAAGAATTACCGTAGTACCTTCGGATTTCAAATGTGCAAATAAAGGTACTGTTATTGAAGTTGAACCGAGATATTTTACTATAGAGCTTGATTATGAGCCTGAAGGGATGCTTCGCCATAATTATTGCGAGTTTTACACTCAAACATCGCATGGAACGCTGTATTTTGATTCTTACCCTGAAAGTATTGAGGGGAAAAGGGTAAAAATTGCCAATCCCGCAAAACACAGATTTTTACAAAGACGTCAATATACACGTATTAAATATGTATATGATCTTGATTTAAAAGACGCAGGCAATACTTTAAAGATTACTACACTTGATATCTCAGCAGGCGGTATGAAATTCAAAACCAATGAAAATATAAACATTGAAAAAGAATATTCAATAGTTCTTCCGCTGTCTGAGAAACAATCTGTTGAATGCCGTTTCAGTCCGATAAGAATTGAAAAAAGAGAAAATGGCGGATATACGATTTCAGGAAGATTTGAATATAATTCAAGCAGAGATAAAATGACATTGACTCAATTTTGTACAAAGCGGAGTATTGAAATCCAAAACAAATAGGGAGCGTGGCCACTCCACCCGATATAGCTTACGGTTATGCATAAGTCGCTTTTTTATGAATTAATATGGCACTTTGAAACAAATATCAATACTGCTTTATTCAGTCAATGCACTCGGGTATTATCAAAATTCCAGACTCGTTATAGAAGCTACTTATCCCTCGCACCTGTTTAGTTTAAGAAGTTTAAACTAAAGAAGGAAGGTAGCCACTCTATTAAAGATAATATGTACTTTTTTAAATCCCCTCCCTCGGGGGAGGGCTAGGGAGAGGGTTCTAATGAGCCTTATAAAGTTATTAAGAAAACAAAACAGAAAACTTTTATTTACAACGCCTTCACATGCTCAAAAATTTTTTATTTTTAATAAGTTCAGGCAGTTTTATAAATACGATATATCCGAAACTGATACACATAATCCACAGGCGGCCCTTTCAGAGGCTCAAAATCGAGCTGCAAAAATTTATAAGACAAATTATACCTATTTTTTAACAAACGGTTCTACAAGCGGAATAATCGCTTCTGTTTTAGCATGCACAAAGAAGGGGGATAAAGTACTTATTTGGCGTCATGCTCATCCCTGTCATCATAATGCCGTAGTGCTTGCGGGATGTGAACCGGTTTATTATGATTTACCAAGTGTTAAAGATTGGGGAATCCCCGATAAAACAACACCTGAATTAATTAATATAAAGGGTGTAAAGGCTGTAATTGTTACTTCACCTTCTTATGAAGGAATTGTTTCTGACATAAAGTCATTAAAACAGATTTGCGAAAAAAATGGGGCATATTTGATTGTTGATGAAGCACATGGGGCTTTATATCCGTTTTCGGATAAACTTCCTCAAAGTGCTGTTAATATTGCGGATTTTACAGTCCAATCACTTCATAAAACAGCGGGCGGTCTAAATCCAACTGCTCTTTTGCATGTAAATTGTAATATTAACCCTGAAAAAGCACTTTCAATGATTAATACAACATCCCCATCATATCCGCTTCTTGCGTCAATTGAAGCAAACATAAACTATCTGAATACATCAAAAGGCAGAAAAAAAATTGATGGTCTTATAACTTCAATAGAGAGTATGAAAGCTTCAATCAAAAATGTTGACTTTGGCGGAGATGATATAACCAAAATCCTTATAAGAAAAGAAGGCTTTACAGGTTATCAATTATCAGAAAAACTTTTTGACGAATTTGGCATAGAAGATGAAAAGACTAATGAAATTTCAACCATGCTTTTGTGCGGGATAGGCACTTCTTCAATGAAGCTTGAAAGATTAAAAAAGGCTCTTTTAAAATTGTAACATATTTGTAACATTTTTTATAAAAATATTAAAGAAAATTGAAAATAAAGCCGATATACCATAATGACAGTTACTAAGGAAAATTGAAAGGTAAAACGTCAACTATGGGAATGGCCGCAGGACAAGCAAGATTATTATCAATCACATCTCGTATGTCTGATAACGAGTTGAGAGCACAGCTTATCAACAATGATAAAATGCGTCTTGCTACTCAAAGTGCCCAGGTCAGCGAAGCTTATGTCCAAGCTTTGAATGATACTCAAATGATGTTTACCAATTATGATGCTGATAACAACACAAGCTATCAGCAGCTTACTTTTAATTCTTTAACAGCATTTAATCCGTACAACAACCAGTATGCACTGTCTAATTCATCCGGTCAGGTTCTGGTTTCAGAGAAAGATGCTCTAAACTTTGAAGCTGCAAATGGGGATTTGAATACATTTTTAGCTTTGTATGGGTTAGAAGAAACAACGACTTATTTTGATAATTTAGGCGAAGAATACATTTTTTCTGCTGGAGATACAGATAAAGCAGGCAATATAATTGATAGAGACGGAGAAGTTGCATATTATACCGGCAATATACTAGACGATGGAAGTATGGAACTTATAACTACAGGTTATACAGCAGAAGAACTGGAAGCAATGTATTTAGGCACAACTCTCAATGGTGTAAAATACAATGGCTATTACAATACAATTCAATCTGATTACTACTACGACTATACCAAAAATTTGGCAGATTTTAGTGAAAAATATGATACTCATTGTGCAACTACAGCATCACTCATGGATGAAAAACTTAATGACTTGAAAACTACAGATGCCAACGGAGCCACTAAAGATCAAACACTTGAAGATCTTAAAAATACAGTAAAAGAGTATCAGAGCAACTACAACAACAATCCAACATCAGTCACATTAGATGATGCAAAAAAGTTATTAAATACTGTACAAAACTTTTTGGATCAAGCTGCTGTTTATAAGAATACTACGACAGGAACTAAATATTTTGATGAAGCAACAACACTGATTAATGATGCCAAAAATGGTGGGACAACTTATGACTCAGGATCTTTTGGCACATTAGATGAGACTAAAGGAACAAGTACAAGCCAGTATATATATAAATATGAAAATGGTAAATTATGTATTGCAGTAGATACAGAAGAGAATGAAGATGGCACATACTCTTTAATAAAAGATAATAGTGGTAATCCTGTATATAATTATGTAATTACTGTAGGACAGAGCGTAACTTTAACGGCATACAATACAGAAGGTACAACACTGGTTGATGGTGAAGGCAACCCAGTACTTGACGAAAATGGTGAAGAACAGATAGACACAAGCACAGTAGGCAACAGCTTAGGAGCAAAAAGTATTGCTTATGATACAAATGCTACATCTTATTCATTTAAAATAGGAGCCGGAACTGATAATGAAGTAACAATTACAATACCAGCAAGCATTATTAATCATATACATGATGATAAACAAAGTAATACTACAACACCTTTTGACGATTCTGCAATACAACTAACAGAAGAAAGAGAACCTGAAGTAAGTAATATGTTAAGTACTGCTTCAGAGATATTAAGTTCACTTGAAAAAGCTATTTATACCGCTTGGGACACTGGCAATAGCGCATTTAATCCTCAGGCCAGTTGGGAGACTAATGGTACAACAGCACAAAAAACTGCCTGGGCTGCATATACAGCCTGTCAAGAAGCAGCCGGCATTCTATATGAAACAATTTTTGGACATGGATACAATGGTAGCGGTTCTATTGATGATCTTTTCACAATATTAGATGATCCTGATCTGCTAAAAAATGCTATGGATAATAACGGAACAATAGTTACCGATGATGGCAATATTGTAGTAGCATCAAATATAGCTGATCAATATAAACAACAATTCCAAAATATCCATGAAGTCCTGACATTAGACAGGATTATGAATACCTTTGGCGAACCCAAAATAGCCTGGATTGATACAAGCAATGTTACAGATTCATACAATGAAAACGGTGATGCCAAAGCTCAATGGTATACAAACTTGTTTACAAGAATGCAGGATGGAGGTTACAAAACATTGCAAGACGGTCTTGCATCAAGTACAGAATGGATTCAATTCGCACTGGAAAGCGGACTTGTTACACTTGAACAGGTTGACTCAAATTATGCTTGGAACACACTTACATATACAAACTGCAGTGATATTACAGAGCAAACAGACAGCAATGCAATAACCGTTGCCGAAGCTGAATACAATGCCGCAATGAATAAAATTGAAAATAAAGATAAAATGTATGATTTGGAATTGAAAAATATTGATACTGAACACAATTCACTTGAAACAGAATACGAATCAATCAAATCTGCAATAGATAAAAACGTAGAAAGAACATTTAAAATCTACAGCTAAGGAGCATATAAATTAGATTGATGTCGGGCTTTAGCCCGACATTTATTTTTTATTTTGTTCACGCACACGTCATTCTGAGGGCATAGCCTGAAGAATCTCATAATTGTGCTTTTTTAGTTTAAGCTCCTTCGCTCAGGATGACAACAACCTATTATTTCCAACACTACATCATGCAGATATTAATATTATCTTTATACATATAAAGATTATGTAAGGAAATCAACCTTCACATATTTTTTAGTTTATAATCATAATATAGATAAGATAAATGGAGATAATTATAATGGAAACAGTTAATGAAATTCTTTCAAAATTAGAAAATGCAGACAACACTACTAAAAATGAATTGGAAAATGAACTTGTAAATATCGGAACATCAGTTCTTCCGCAGCTTGTTGATGAATTGCAGGTTGTCAGAGGAATTAAAAGAGGTGTTGTTGCTATGACTTTGATTAGAATTGGTGATGCTTCCGTTAAATATTTGAAAAAAGCTGCCGAAAATAACAAAGATTTTCAATGGGTTGCAGAATACTTAATCAGAGAAATTAAAGGTTCTGTTGCTGCATAAGCTTTTTTATTAATAAAAATTGTTAAAATCCCGCTTTTAGAGCGGGATTTTTTAATATAAATCATTTTCATGCTAAAATAAAATCTATGAATAAAAAGGGGATATTATTTTATACAGCTCTGTTTTTACTAATACTTGCTTTTTCAACAACCGCAAATAATTTTGATTATGACCTGTGGGCACGTTTAATTGCAGGCATGGGAGTCATCGAGGGCGGGCATGTTCTTACAACCGACTTTTTGTCTTATACTCCTGTTCATACATGGTGGGATCATGAATGGGGGGCAGGCGTAATTTTTTATCTGGTGCTTAAATTCTTTGGTGCATACAGTTTAATTATTTTACAGGCATTGATGCTTTTTGCAATATTTTTTACTGCATCAAGAGTTGTAAAATTAAGAACAAATATTTCTCCGTACAATATACTATTTTACTTCTTTGCATTAATGGCGGTAATGAGTAATTTAAACAGCCCTATAAGATGCCACATGTTCAGCTTTTTGTTATTTACAATATTTATATACCTGCTTGAAAGAATACGGCATGGAAATAATAAACTGCTTTATTTAATTCCGTTTATTATAATTTTTTGGAATAATATTCATGGCGGAGTTGTCTCGGGCTTAGGTCTTCTTGCAATGTATGCCGTAGGAGAATTTTTAAATGGAAAACCTTATATCAAATATTTGATAACGCTTGCCGTATGTTTTCCTGTATTATTTATAAACCCCTGGGGATATGATTACATAAAATTTCTTTTTATGGCAAATACCATGCAGCGCCCTTATATCGTTGAATGGTGGGGACTTTTCTCAAAATATTATTTGTTTAAACAAATTGAATTTAAGCTGTTTATGCTTGCATCTGTCATTATAGAAACAGTTTATATATTTAAAAATATAAAATTATCTTCCTTAAAAGATTTGTATTTAAAGGCTGATAAAGTAAAAATGATAATTATTCTTGCAACTTTGTATCTTGCAATAGAACATGTAAAACTTCTCCCGTTCTTTGCAATTGCATCGGTTTGTTTCGTTTATGAAGATTTCTATAAGTTAATCGAAAATATGAAATTTCCAAAATGGAAGGATATAGCGGTTTACGCAATACTTCTTTGCCTTTCGCTGTTTACTCTGACTGCAAAGAATTTTTCGGTACCGGCCGGTATTGACATTTACCCTGTTAAAGAAGTCGAATTTGTTAAAATAAATAATTTGAAAGGAAAAATCTTAACTAATTTCGGTTACGGAAGTTATGCAGCCTACAAACTTTATCCTGATAATCTTATATTTATGGACGGAAGATATGAAGAAGTTTATTACGACTACATGGTTCCTGCTCTGAAAGAATTTTTCCTTGCATACCCGAATTGGGATTTTGTACTCAAAAATTTCCCGCCTGATGTTATGATTCTTGAAAAACTGTACCCCGTTTATAACAAATTAAAAAACTCTAAAGAGTGGAAAGCCGTTTATGAAGGAAATACTTTTGGAGTATTTTTGCCGGCAAAAAATGCAAATAAAAAATTTATACAACCGACTAATGACATTAACTATTATAAAAATACACTATTTAATACAGATATAAAATTTTAAGTTATAGTATAATAACAATATGAACAATAGTTTTAAATATGCATGTCTATTTGGCGGAGGAGCTATCCGCGGAGTTTCATATATCGGAGCTGTCAAGGCAATGGAAGAACTCGGAATTAATACCGGTACACTGGCAGGTTCATCTGTAGGCTCTATTATTGCAGCTCTTTTAGCGGTAGGTTATAATGCAGAAGAACTTAAAGAAGTATTTATCAAAGTTAATTTTGAACTGTTCAGAGATATTTCTATCGGAATAGGGCCAATATTTGCTCTAAGCAAAGGGGAAGTTTTTCTTGAATGGGTAAGAGAATTAATAGAAAAAAAATATTACGGTGATAAATATAAAAAAGGTGCAAATAGAGCCGTTACATTCAAAGATTTAGAAAAAAATCTTATTGTAATAACAACAAACCTTTCTAACTTTGAATGCAAAGAATTTTCAAAATTTGAAACTCCTGATTACGAAATAGCATCAGCAGTAAGGATTTCATGCTGTATGCCGGGACTTATGAAACCTATTGAATACAACAAAACACTGTTGGTAGACGGAGATCTTCAAAAAAGCTGGCCAATGTGGAAACTGTCAAAAAATCTTGTATCAAAAGATGAAAGAATTTTAGAATTCAGGCTTGAAGGCTACTATGATAATAATGATACAAATGATATCTCAGGTATAGGTTATGCAAATGCGGTTTACAGTTGTATGACGGCCATGTCCACCTCCTTTATAACTAATCTGTATATAAATAAAGATAAATTTGACTATATTGTCTTAAATACCGGCGACATTGTCGTAGTTGATTTTAACATCGCTGAAAATAAAAGAATTGAACTTATTGAATCTGGCTATAATCAGACAATAAGCTACTTTAAAAGCTTTTTACCTAAGAAAAAAGCAAGAATAAAAAATAATTACGAAATTATTCTCTCACACATGCTGAAAATTCAAAAATATATTAATTCAAAAAAAATTCTAAAAGCAAAGCTGTGTCTTGGCGATTTATTTATAGACATAGCAAATCTTTTTGATATTATTGACCGTAACGACTATAATGATATCAAAAATTTTAAAGATCTGTTTTTAAAAAATATAAATTACCCGGCCTTATTCGGGAAAATTACTCTTAACAATGAAACACTTGTAAAGGCTGAATTGGCACGTATTAACAATACATTAAAAAATAAAACGGAAGAATTATCTGAATATCTTGAATTATATCCGCTTGCAGAATAAATTCTTGACATAAAAAATTATTTGTTTTAATATAAATATACGCAAACAAGCTTCCCACAAGGCAAAAGTCGATTTAAGGCAGGGAAGGACAGCATAGATACCAAAACTCTGCGAAGAAATAATTAGAAATTTTCTAATGAAATACAAAAAAAGAAAATAAATTGAAAATTAAATATGCCCTGGTGGCGGAATCGGTAGACGCGTCGGACTTAAAATCCGGTTGGAGTTAAATCCAGTGCCAGTTCAAGTCTGGCCCAGGGCAGTAAAAAAAGAACTCTTAAGCGAGTTCTTTTTTTATTATTATTTTTTTGTTAAGAAATATTAAAATTATGTAAAATAACCGCCAGACAAGGGAATGGGATAAATATAATAAAGTACGTTAGCAATTTTTATCTTTATATATACTTTATATATATAAGATATAAAATTCGGAGAGTATAATGGTCAATTGGGCAAACATTGGTAACGCATTTACAAAATTAGGTTCAGGCTTAATGCAAACCGCTGCCACTAGCTATGTCCTGAGAAACAGCACACATTGCGGAGGCAGTATATTTGGCTTTGGCGGCGGCTGTTTCGGTGGCAGGATGGGATTTGGTATGCCCTCAATGTATAATCCGATGTCAAATCCAATGGGCATTGGTGTTTTTAGCCCTAATACATACAATCCAATAAATAACCAATATGGAAACGCACTGGCATATCAATGGGGGGCATCATTAGCACAGCAAGCAAAAATGAACAACCTGGGCTCAATGTATCAACAACAACAGACCACCTTGCAGAAAACAGACAACAAATATGCCGGTGATATTGATGAGAACCAAGACACTACAAAAGGACAAGAATATACAAAAGAAACAAACAAATTAGTAGATGAAGAAGGAAATGCAATAAAAGACAAATCCTACACAATATCAACTCCAAAAGATAAAGAACAATATAAAAATGATTTAAGCGAGCTTGGCAAATCATATCTTGCAGATATCGATAAATCAGTTGGTAATGGAGACGGCGAGATTTCACTTGATGAATTTGCTAGCTATGAAATGAAAAACGGATTACCCTCAAAAGCTGATGCAGCAAAGAAAAGTCAAGCATGGCAGCTAACTCAAATTGCATTCTCTAAATTGGATCAGAATGGCGACAATAAACTTGACTGGAAAGAAATGGCCGCTGCAATGGCAACATTTGACACAGATACAACAGGCAAGGCTGAAAAAGATTTGGATGGAAAAATAACATCAACAGATTATGAAACTTGGTCCCAAAGCATGGTCAATCAATCGTCAAATATTTTTGATAATACAGTAAGAAAAAATTATGAACAACTATTTGGGCAAAAAACTGAAGAAGAAACCGATTAAATTAAATTATCAAAGTTTGACCAATCAAAAATTTTTGAATTTACAAACTGCGACAAATTAGAATGTTCAAGCCCTACAAGCCTTGAGTAAACATCTTCAAGATTTTCACCTGCATCCATAGATATCATTGGGATATTAGCATCTGATGCAAGTTTTTCAACTTTTATATCATAATTTATTGCACAAGTCTTTATACCGTATTTTAAAGCCACAAGAACAGCATGAAAACGCATTGCAAAAAGATATTCGAGTCTTGAAATATTATTTATAATATCATCTTCTATGATTTCAGTGTTAATTTCTGAATTAAAGGATTTTAAAATAGTTTCAAATTTTTTTGATAATTCATAATCCTGAGTTTTTTGCAATGAAAAAATCCTGATTTTTCTATCCGGAAATTTTGTAATAATAAGAAGCGCAAGTTTTTGAAGAAGATTATAATTCATAGTCTTAAATTCTCTCAGCTGAATTCCAATACTACCATCACATTGTGCATCTTTTACTTCTATCGAATAAATAGGATCGCAAACTAAATCGGCTTTTACACCAAACTTTTTAAGAATATTTAAGCTGTTTTCATCTCGAACCGAAACATAAGTACAGTATTTTAAAAGATTTTTAACTATTAATTTCGAAATATAAGAATTAAGAGGCCCGATACCTTGAGCAAAAATTATAACCTTTTTATTAAACAGAATTCCAAGTGCAATAATAAAAGAATAATAAACAAGACTTTTTAAGCTCGTAACATCCTGCAAAAGGCTTCCGCCACCGGATATTAAAACATCTGTAGATTTTAAGACAGAAATAACATTTTTAATATCAAATCTCTTAACAGCTTTTACACCATATTCTTTTTCAGTATAGGCAACATCTGATGAAAAGACAGTAATATCATTACATCCAATATTTTTTAAATGATTAACAAGTACGTTTAATATTGCTTCATCACCAAAATTTTTAAAACCGTAATAACCGGAAATTGCAACTTTAGCCATTATGCCCTCTATATATTGCGTAAACCTCATCTCTATATGGAATGGATTTTATTGCCCCAATCCCTTTAACCTGAATGCCTGCAACGATAGATGCAAATTTTGAGGCTTCAACTTCTGTAAATCCATGGGTTACAGCATGCAAAAAGCCGCCGTTGAAGGTATCACCGGAACATGTTGTATCAACACATTCGTCTGTATAAAATTCCGTAAACACAATATTTCCATTAGATCCGGTAAAATATCCATGTTTTTCTTCAGATTTTAACACGACCGTACCAATTCCCATATCCCATAGCTTCTTAATTATGTTTTCCTGGGAATCAATTTCCAGGATATTGAGCGAATCAGACTTTGTATTCATAAATAAAATATCTATGTAAGAACTCAGCCTGAAGAATTCATCTTTTGCATCTTCTACAGTGGTCAAAGCAGCATGATAATTAGGATCGTAAGCCGTCTTTACCCCGTTTTCTTTAGCTATTTTAAATGCATATTCAACAGCTTCTGCCGCAGAAGGTGAAAGCGACTGCGTAACACCGGATGCATAAATAATTCCTGCATTTTTGATATAATTCTCGTCAATATCATCAACTGATAGTTTTGAAGGTGCTATTTTTTTCCTGTAAACAGCCAATTCTTTTTCTGCTCCGGATGGTCTTGATATAACATACAAACCGTTTGGTTCAGGAGAAAGTTTAACCTGAGAAATATCAAGTCCTTCTTTTTGCCAGGAATCAAGCAGGTAATCTTTAAACGGATCATTACCTACACGTGTAATAAAACCGACTTTTGAACCCATTCTTAAGGCAGAAATTGCTGCCGCCAGAGCATCTCCCCCATAATACTTATAAAGACATTCTGCATCAGCCATTTTTGCATTCGTTGATAATTCTACTAAAGATTCTCCAATAGTAATTATATCCAGTTTTTCGTTCATTGCTAACCTTTCAAATCTTTCAAAACACGCTTTGCTCTTGACGTAATTTCAGCTAAAGAAAAACCGTCATAAAAATCACGTCCTACACCTACAACGCAAGCACCAGCGTCAATATATGTAGTAATTTCATCCAATTTAACATTCCCAAGCGGCATTACCTTTAAAAACGGCATAGGTCTCAAAAGATCTTCAATATACATAGCACCGCCCATTGCAGTTATAGGATAAATTTTTATTAAAGGAATACGCGCTTTCCAGGCGTTATAAGCCTCATTAGCAGTGGAAGTACCCGCAATAAAGGGAATTTCTTTATCCTTTGATATTTTAACCAAATTCATGGAAAAAATAGGCGAAGATAATATTTTTGCCCCGGATAATATAGCGGCCTCTGCCTGCATAGATGTAATAATACCTCCCGCACAAACGGTTGCATATTTTGAAATTTCCTCAACAGCTTTGTATATAGATGGATTTTCAATATTAATTTCCAATATTTTTATACCGCCGTCAATTAGTGCCTTAGCAGAATCTATAACTGCATTCGCATCTTTGTTTCTTAATATTGGAAGAATTTTTTCCTCCGATAAAAGTTTGATTAAATTTTCTTTCATAAACTATCCTTTTTTCGAAATTTATTATATCATAAAATAAAGGGATAATTGGAAATGAAAATATTTAAAATAAAGGGATTCTTTCTAAAAACAATATTACTGCACTTATTTCTGGTAATAATTATAGCATTTGTATCTGTAAATTTCTGGGAAAATCCTATATACGATACAATAATTAACTCCGCAAATGCTACAATGGAAGGTTCTAAAGATATTTCGCTTATAATCATTGATGATAAATCGCTTGAAAGTTACAGATGGCCATGGGCACGCTCACTTTACGGTGAAATATTTGAATATTTTAATAAATATTCAAATGCAAAAGTTGTAGTATTTGATTCAATTTTGAACAGTCTGGATAAAGAAAGACCACCTGAATCCGATAATTATTTTTTTAATACCGTTGCAAAATCAGATAACTTCATAGGCGGATATATGGCTATGAGTACTGCTTATAAAGACATAGAAGAAGGCAGTAAATACGATGATGAATTTCACAGAAAATTCTCAATTGATATTTCGGACTCACGAACCAGAGATAATTCAAGGTACAGCTTGTATAAAAGTTTAACCATGTTTCCTGAACCCTATTTTAACGCTCAAAAATATGCTGGCTCAGTAAATCTTACGCTCAATCCTGTAGATGGTGTTTTGCGTGAGGCGACTGATTTAATAAGCTACAATGATAATTTTTACCCTTCACTTGCGCTTAGAGCATACCTGCTTGCAAATAATACCGACAAAATAACCCTCACCAATAAATACTTAATTGTAGACAAAACAGGGTTGAAAATTCCTGTCTTCAAGAAAAACGGCGATATAAAACATAATATAAAATTTAGCAGGCTCAATCAAAATTCCGATGTTTCACACAAAAAATATTCTGCCATTGATATAATAAACTCTAACAGGCTGCTTAACAGCGGTAAAAAGCCGATAATTAATCCGTCAGAATTTAATAATAAAATAGTTCTTGTCGGAGCAAATGCTCTTGGAGTGGAGGACGTTTTAGAAACTTCTATTTCGCTGAAACATCCGGGAGTAGATATACAGGCAACAATATTGGATAACTTTTTAAATAATGAATTTTTTGTAAAATTCTCATTATGGCAAAATATTGCAGTAATTGCTTTCCTTTGTATTGTAACATTTTCGGTAATAAGCTTTTTCGCATTCGTTCCTTCTTTAATTATCCTTATAGGCATTGCAATTTTATATATTGTATTATGCATTTTCTGCTTTAAAAACAATATAATTCCCTATGTTATAACACCTATCGCTGTACAGCTGAGTACAATGATATTCGGCTATTCATACAGATTTATTCTTGAAGGACGTAACAAAGAAAAAATTAAAAATGCCATGGGTAAATATCTTTCACAAGATATTATGAAAAATGTTGTACAAAATATTGACGATATAAAACTCGGCGGGAAAAAAGCTAATGTTACGGTGCTTTTTGCAGATATAAGAGGTTTCACAAGCATGAGTGAAAAGATGACAGCAGAAGAAGTATCTGTAATTTTAAATGAATATTTCTCGGAAATTGAACCAATCATAACAAAATATAACGGGGTTATAAACAAATTTATCGGTGATGCGGTAATGGCAATTTTCGGCGAACCTATTCAGGATATAAACCATCCCCAAAATGCAGTAAAATGTGCCTGCGCTATGCTTAAAAAAGTTGACCAGCTGCAAGATAAATGGCTCTTTGAGGGCAAACCCAAAATAGAAATAGGAATAGGCATCAATACAGGCGAAGCCTTTGTCGGAAATATCGGTTCAGAAAAACGTCTTGAATATACCGTAATAGGTGATATGGTAAATCTTGCAAGCCGTATTGAAAGTTATAATAAAGTTTACAAAACCAATTTGCTTATCAGCAGTTCAACTTATTCATACGTAAGTGATATTGTGGATGTTATTAAAATTGCTGACGTTACAATACGCGGGAAAGCAAAAAAAATGGATATCTATGAGGTTTTGCGAATAAGTGATTGATAACATTGAACAACTAAAAAAAGCAATAGAAATAGAAATTCAATATAAATATATTGACATTCACGGGAAAACGCAAGCCTTTTCTACATTCATAAAAAATGAGGCAAAAAGATATTACAAACTTTCAAAGAAAAATCCAAAATGGGCAGTTCTTGCGGAAATATTTGAACATTATCCTTTTGCGGGTATTAATGAGCGCAGAAAAAGTATAGACAGACTTATAAAAATTCTTAAGTCGGAAACATCACCAAAACCTGATGCAGAACAAAAGGACAAGGGGAAACTTAAGCCCGCAAAAGATACTGATGTCATGTATATGAAAGGCGTAGGCCCTAAAATTGCTTACAAATTAAATAAACTTGGAATATACACTGCACAAGATTTGATAATGTATTTTCCCAAAAAACATATTGATTATTCCTCAAGAACTCTGATAAGAGATTTAAAAGATGGAGAAAATACAACTGTTTTTGGGTATATAAAATCGGTTTCGGCTTTCAATACAAAAAATAATCTTTCAGTAATAAAAGTTGCAGTAACTGATGAAAGCGGAAGACTTGATTTAAGCTTTTTTCAGGCAAAATCAAACAGCTTTATGCTTGAGCGTGTAAAAGCACAATTTCCTGTAAATGCGGGTATTATGCTTTCCGGAACGGTTAAAAGAAACAACTATGACGGCAAATTAACATTTGATAAACCAAATTACTCCATAATGACAGGAGAGTTTCTGGAAGATAAAAACTCCAACCTTAACCTTGCAAGAATTGTTCCTGTATACAGTGTGTGCGAAAATTTAAGCATAAAAGTTCTGAGGCGTGCAATTTTTAATGCTATTCAGTTGTATAAAAGCGAAATTGAAAATGTTTTACCTGACTTTATCAGGGGAAAATACGGTATTCTTGATAAAAAAACTGCGGTTGAACAGATACATTTCCCAGAGAACATGGAGCTTCTGGAACAGGCAAGATTTTCACTTATATTTGAAGAACTGTTTTTAATTCAATTAAAGCTTGTCAGACTACGGGAACAAAATGCTCATAATCATTCTGCGTTAGCTTTAAAAATTAAAGAACACGGCATTGTAAGACAATTTATTGATAACCTGCCATTTGAACTTACAGGAGGGCAAAAACGGGCAGTAAATGAAATTTTAAACGATTTAAACTCTGACGTACCGATGGCAAGGCTTTTGCAAGGAGATGTAGGAAGCGGAAAAACTGTAGTTGCAACAATTATGCTTTTAGCAGGTGTTGAAAACGGATATCAGGGAGCACTGATGGCACCTACTGAAATTCTTGCCCAGCAGCATTATAACAACCTTCAGCAATGGCTCACACCAATGGGGATAAGTGTAGGACTGTTTTTAGGAAGTCAAGGTAAAAAGATCAGAGAGAAGTTCAGAACAGATTTAAGAAACGGACAGATGAATATTGCAGTTGGAACTCATGCTCTTATTCAAGAAGGTGTTGATTTCAATAATCTTGGTGCAATTGTAGTTGATGAACAACATCGATTTGGTGTAAAACAAAGAAATGTTCTTAAGAAAAAATCACAAAATCCGCAGATTTTAACAATGACAGCAACCCCGATACCGAGAACGCTTGCCCTTACTGTACACGGTGATTTGGATCTTACAATAATTGATGAACTTCCTAAGGGAAGAAAACCTATTAAAACTTCACTTGTAACCTCTCACAGAGGAGTGTATGAACTTATAAGAGAAGAAGTTGAGGCCGGCAGGCAAGCATACGTCGTATATCCTTTAATTGAAGAAAGTGAAACGCTATCGGCCAAAGCCGCAACAATTGAGGCCGAACGGCTTCAAAATGAAGTTTTTCCACAGTTCAAAATCGGACTTCTGCACGGAAAACTCAAAAATGATGAAAAAGATAAAGTAATGTCAGACTTTAAAGACAAAAAATATGATATCCTCGTTTCTACAACCGTTGTAGAAGTGGGGGTTGATGTACCTAATGCAACTGTAATGCTTATTGAAAATGCCGAACGTTTCGGCCTTTCTCAGCTTCATCAATTAAGAGGGCGTGTCGGGAGGAACGATTTGCAATCATATTGTACCCTGCACACATCAACAAAATCTCAGGAAACAAGAGAACGACTGAATATTATGACTCAAACAAATGACGGTTTTGTAATTGCTGAAAAAGATTTACAACTCAGAGGCCCGGGAGAATTTTTAGGGACAAGGCAAAGTGGGCTGCCAGATTTAATAATTTCTGATATTGTTCGTGATGCTAAAATTTTAGAAATGGCACGCAATGAAGCTATAGATTTTGTAAAAACGCATGAAATCGAAAATTACCCTGCGTTAAAAAATGTTACATCTTTGTCGCTTTCTACAGGACTTGATATATAGAGATTGTTATTAAGAATTGTAACACTAATTTGTCGTGAAATAGCAATTATCTAACAAATATATACTTTATATATTTAAGAGTATAAAAAACGGAGCAGTATTATGGAAACATTTTACAGATTCCTTGGAGGACCGCGCACATTTTGGGGCGGTTCAAATAAAGTTATAATAAATAATTTCGGCGGCGGACCAATGTTTCGTCCAATGGCCAGACCTATATTTGTTCACCACCACTGCGGCGGCGGACTAAACAGAATGTTTGGCTTTATGGCGGGCATGAGCCTTTTATCGAACCTGTTTGGGTATAACAATCAGGTAAACATTGGAACATCCGGAATGTACAATTCGAATATGTACAATCCATACGGAAATTTCGGCCAATACCCACAGTATACCCCGTATGCCGGACAGGCAAATTATACTGACACAAGCTCTTTAAATTCCAGACTCAAAATGGTAGAAGATGAAGTTAAATCAATAGAAAAAAAGATTGATGATATAAAAAATGCAGAATGCGACTGCAATAACAAAAAAGTTGAATCAGATAAAACTGATAAATCTGAGAAAACTAACACCGAAGGAAAAGTTGAAAATACCGAAAATACAAATTCTTCAGAAGAAGTAAAAGCTGAAGATAGTACACCGGTTGATAAAACAAAACCTACTAAAGATGCAGAAGATACAAAGCCCAAAACT
Organism: Candidatus Gastranaerophilales bacterium; assembly: GCA_944324295.1. Classification (GTDB taxonomy): domain Bacteria; phylum Cyanobacteriota; class Vampirovibrionia; order Gastranaerophilales; family Gastranaerophilaceae; genus Stercorousia. The sequence continues at coordinate 2,573 of CALUVX010000139.1, read as the reverse complement.
ATAGATGAAATTCTTAATGATATTGAAGGCTTTGATAAGCTTAATTCAGCCCAAAAAGATTATGTAAAAAAACGAATTGAAAATGCATATATAGACGAAAACGGCAACACAAAATATGATATCAAAGCAACCGTCCATGACGGTGATACAATGGATGCAATAATTAACAGGTTTTATACAGAACAAGAACAACAAGAATTAAATGTTGCCCAAAAAGAATACAATACGCAAATATCGGGTAAAAAAGTCAAAAATCCAAATTCCGGCGATACAATAAATGCTAACGGAGTTTCAGAACACGGACTTAAAGCCTTAATAGAAGATGCAAAACAAGGTATTACCAGGGATGGAGAAATCCAAAAAACTAATAAAAAAATGACAGAACTTAAAGAAGCATTCAAAAAAGGCGACAAAAAATTATCAAAAGAATATGTACTTCAAAACCACTTAATGTCAGAACAAGAATATAATAAAATCATTAAAAATAAATATTCAAATTAATATGAATTATGTATTTGGATTTAATAATAGGTCGGGCTAAAGCCCGACTTTTTAATTTCTTGACGTCATGCGTTTAGTCTTTACATGCATCAAACTAAGTCGATTCCGTCTATGATAAACAACAGGTATAAACGGGTATATATATAATAGATATGCAAATTGTAAACTTTTGTAAATTCTATCTATACAAAATAGCAATATATGAATATATATATACTTTATATATATATAAGAGAGTATAAACGAGGATGTACAATGAGCAACTATAATATCACCGGCTGGAGTGCCGGCGGCAGACAATCATTAACATATAGCTTAAAAGCAGCTCAAAAACGTGGCATGGGCAGGGCCAACGTTTATACTAATAATATCTATATTTTTAATAACTGTGAGGGTCCCAGACGAAAGCCCACCATTGTTAAATGCTGTAATGAAAACAAACCATCTCTTTTAGAAAAAATAGCAACTGGTACTGGTGTACTTGCACTTATTGCTGGATTCGCACTAAATTGTCTCGGCGGTTCTGCAGAAGGTGCAGGAGACAGCGGCGAAAAGGCTAAAGTTTCGGAGGAGGCTAAACCAGAGGCAGAAGTCAAACCAGAAGCAGAAGCTAAACCAGAAGCAGAAGCTAAACCAGAAATATCCGTAAGACAAAAACAAGAAAACGATGAAGTAGCAAAAATTAAAGAGTACGCTTCATTTGCTGATGGTTTGAAAATGAGATGTAAAGATGCAAGTGGAAACACACAAGATATTTATGGAACATTATCAAATGTAGTTAAAGATGCAAATGGTGTACCTCAAAGTTTTACATTGACTGATGATGTATCTGGAAATAAATATAATTATACATGTACAAAAGATAGTAATGGAAATATTACATATCAATGCACTAGTAAAAATGGCCAAGAAACAGTCGGCGCCCCAACATATAGTTTACAAAACGGTGAACTTGTAAACTTAGATGGTCAGAATGGCTATGGTATAGGTATCCATACCACCTCAACACCTGAGGGTACTGGCGGAACAAAGAATAATGTAAATAGAGGAACAGTAAATAATTCAGGCAATAATACTACACCAACAGGCGTCCCTTATAAAAATCTAAATAGCTATGAATCAATTAGTGATCCTAGTGTTAGGGGCAATGCTAAACTTGTAAATGATGCTATAAATAAATTACCACAAAATCAACGCGCAACATTCAGTACTGAGCTTAACAAAATAATAGAAGATTTTGGCAATAGCAACGATTTTGGGACGAAAATGACTACAAATCAAAAATTAACGGCATTGTTAAATAAGATAAACCAGGGACAAGATACAACTCCATCCAAACAAACTCAAACTACTGATCCTAATAAACCATTTATTGGAAGCAGACAACCTTGGCTTTAGAAAAAGCTCTCTTTGATAAAGAGAGCTTTTTATTGATTTAGAATGAATAATATGTTAAGCTTGAGATTAAAGAAGGGACGATTTTATGAACAAAGGAACAATAGTAGTAGGTTCAGATCACGGCGGTTTTAATTACAAGAGTAAAATTATTGAATATTTAAAAGAAAATAATTTTGATTACATTGATGTTGGAACATACAGTGAAGAGTCATGTGATTATCCGATTATTGCCAGAAAAGCTGCTAAAAAAATAATTAACGGAGAAGCACAACGCGGAATATTAATCTGTGGAACAGGAATAGGCATGTCAATTGCTGCAAATAAAGTTAAAGGTATCAGAGCTGCTCATTGCACAGATACTTTTAGCGCAAAGGCATCAAGAGCGCATAACAACTCAAATATCTTGTGTCTCGGCGAACGAATTACTGGAGAATGTATTGCTCTTGAAATCGTGGATACTTGGCTCAAATCAGAATTTGAAGGCGGACGGCATCAGCGCAGAGTTGATGAAATAGAGTAATCTTTGTTCCGCTTAACAGCAGACTGTCGGGCTGAAGTCCGACCTATGGTTTATTGGCTATATTCAGATTTGAACAAGGCCACAAAGATTGCTCAACAAGTGTGCAATGACATATTCTTTTTTTTGCATTCCCTGGGAAAAACAAAATGTCCTG
>CALUVX010000138.1 GCA_944324295.1 Candidatus Gastranaerophilales bacterium | reverse complement strand
CTTCCAAACAGCCAGTATCACCGCATCCGCAAAGAGGACCGTCATGCATTTGGAGTTTAATATGCCCTATTTCTCCTGCTGCATTAGAAGCACCCCTGACTAGTTTGCCATTTACAATTAAACCTGAACCTATACCCGTACCGACTGTTATACATATAAGATTTTCACAACCTTTTCCTGCACCGTAGTTTAGTTCTCCCAATGCAGCACATCTGACGTCATTATCAACACGGGTCGGAACATGAAATTCATCTTCAATAAGTTTTGCAATAGGAACTTCCACCCAGCCGGGAATATTCGGAGCATTTCTGACTATACCCGCTTTGTAATCAACCTGTCCGGGAAAACCAAATCCTATTCCCTCAATATCTTTTGTTGAAAGTTTTGTTTCTTTCAACAAATCATAAATAGCCTGTTTAATATTTTCGACAGTATATTCATAACCCATTTCCGCACGTGTCGGAACAGAATTCGAATATTTTATTTCACCTTTGTCATTTACAAGCGCTAATTTAACGTTTGTTCCGCCAACATCAATACCAATTCTATTCTTTCCCATATTCAATTTCCCTTCTATCCATCTTTTATTATTATATTACAAAAATATATTTTTATTGTAGAATATTAATGTAAAATAGTATTACTCAAGAAAAGGAAGAGAAATATGGAAAAACTTTCACCGTTACAAATCGAAAGATTAAAGTATCAGCCAAAACTTCCGTCATGCCTTGCAAACGGCATTAACAGTCTGGAAATGGTTGAAGGTTCCGCAACTCAATCTGTTAGAGATCAGGAACAAATTCAAAATTTATTCAAAAATACATACGGCAAACCTGTCGTAACTTTTAAAACTTCATCATCTTCTTCAGTATCTGAAGTAAGAAATGTTGGTGTTATACTTTCAGGCGGTCAGGCTCCCGGCGGACACAACGTAATCGCAGGTTTATATGATGCTTTGAAACAGGCAAATTCAGCTAACAAACTATATGGTTTCTTAGGCGGTCCGTCAGGTATTATCGACGGGAAATACGTAGAATTTGATGACAAATTCATTAATGCTTACAGAAACACCGGCGGATTTGATATTATCGGTTCAGGCAGAACCAAACTTGAAACCGAAGAACAATTCCAGAAATCATGGGAAGTTTGTAAGAAATTAAACATTTCTGCTGTAGTAATTATCGGCGGTGATGATTCAAACACTAACGCAGCACTTTTAGCAGAATGGTTTGTAAAAAATAACGCAGGTATTCAGGTAATCGGATGTCCGAAAACTATCGACGGCGACCTGAAAAATGATCAAATCGAAATTTCTTTCGGTTTTGATACAGCTACAAAAACTTATGCAGAACTTATCGGCAACATTCAGCGTGATGCAAATTCCGCTAAAAAATACTGGCACTTTATAAAAATTATGGGCAGAAGCGCATCTCACGTTGCGTTGGAAGCAGCTTTGCAGACTCAGCCGAATATCACTTTGATTTCAGAAGAAGTTGAAGAAAAGAAAATGTCTCTGGAAAGCATCATAAATTACATGTGTGATATTATCGTTAAACGTGCCGATATGGGTAAAAACTTTGGTATTGCAATAATTCCGGAAGGTTTAATCGAATTTATTCCTGAAATGAAATCAATGATTTCAAATCTTAATGACATTATGGCTTCACTGGAAAATGATCCTGACTTTGTAAACGCAACAACAATTCGTGATAAGTTTGAAATTGTTGAAAACAGACTTGATCCTGCAAATGCAAAAGTTTACAACTCATTACCTGCCCTAATTAAAGGTCAGTTACTTGCAGACCGCGACCCGCACGGTAATGTTCAGGTATCAAAAATTGAAACAGAAAAATTGTTGATTGAAATGATTTCAACAAGATTGGATGAACTAAGATCTCAGGGAGATTATATCGGTAAATTCAATCCGCAGTCTCACTTCTTCGGTTATGAAGGAAGATGCGCATTCCCGTCAAACTTTGATGCTGATTACTGTTATTCTTTAGGCTTTAATGCATTTGCACTAATCAACTTTGGTTTGACAGGATATTTGTCATCCGTAAGAAACTTAACAGCACCTGCTGATCAATGGATTGCAGGCGGTGTACCTCTTACAATGATGATGAATATGGAAAAACGCCATGGCGAAATGAAACCTGTAATTCAAAAAGCTCTTGTAAAATTAGACGGACCTGTTTTCAAACAGCTTGAGCAAAACAGAGAAGACTGGGCTATGAATGACAGATATTTATTCCCGGGCGCAATCCAATACTTTGGACCGTCATGCGTTTGCGATGTTACAACCTGCACTTTGCAATTGGAAAGAGCAAAACAACTCGCAAGTGTATAGTTATAAACTATAATTAAGTAAAAAAGCAGTCCTTTGCGGCTGCTTTTTTTATTCTTTAATTACCCACCCTTTATCCCTCCCTAATCAGGGAGGGAAATAAAAGGCAATTATAATATGAGATTCTTCGGGCTATGCCCTCACAATGACAGTTAGGCGAAGAATCCCATTACTGTTATCTCCTTATACTATGCATCTTTTAAGTTATCTTCATCTAATCGGCCGTCAGAATCATATCCGATTTCTCTTACATGTTTACCGTCCCCGCTGTATTTGTACTCCCAGCGAAAGCCAAACGCAAACTGTCCGTTATCATTGTCAAATCTGTCATACTTTACAGCTTTACCATCATCATTGTAAACATAATTATCAAAAAAGTGTTTAACACTGCCATCAGGGTTATATTGTATCTGACGTTGATGATTACCGGTTTCAGGATTGATACCTTCATTTACGGAAAAGTATGACAATTTTCCGTCTTTACCATAGACCTTAGCACCAACCCAATGTCCGTTTGTGTCATCGTCATTCAATTGATATTCCGACAAATTCCCAGAATCATCATAGGTTAAGCGAATAGAATTATTACCCGCTTTTACGTCAGCCTCTGAATTATATACTTTCTGAATTTTACCTTTATCATCATATTCAAATACTTTACCGTCAGATTGGGTTATTTTTTTGCCTGCATTTTCAGGTTTTACTTCCAAATATTCATTTGGAATAGTTACCTTCTTGGCCGGTAATTTGTCTTGAGGATATGCAGAAGGCAAGTCTTCCGGAACTGTTATTTTTGAAACATCAATTCTTGCATCAACGGAATTTATTTCATCAAATTGTGCTTCAATATCTTTTAAAGATATTTCTTGACCGTTTTTCAATTTGATTGTCGGCGGCAGCTCTAATTCAGCAGGCATTTGAGAAGAAGTTCTGCTTACTCCCGCATTCTTTTTGAGCTGATGCACTATTTCCATTACAGTTTTATAACCTGATACTCCGTATTTGGCTTCTACAATACCATACCAGTTTTCACCGTCGTTAACTTTGTGTTTATAAGCCACGGGGTTTCCGTCTTCATCAACATTAACCCTGCTTGTTACATTACCTTCTTTGTCTTTATCTACTTTTGTCCTTTGAATATTTTCGCCTTCACCGGTAGTTATAATCTCAGTTGTAGAACCGTCTTCAGCTGTAGTTACAGAAGATTTGCGAACTTCTTTGCCGTCCTTTTTGGTTACTGTCGATAACGGTTTTCCTGCCTCATCAAGTGTTGTTTCAGTGTGGCTTCCGTCTTCATTATACGTAAATTGTACGGTCTCATTTACTCCATTGCCCTTGTCAGTTACACGCGCCAAGACACGGTCATTATTCGCACTGTCCAAAAATTCCGTAACAGAACCGTTTGTCCGATATTTAGATGCAACTGTCTCGCCATCCTCTGCATATTCAGTTGTTACCGTTTCATTTGTTTCTTTATTTGTTTCCTGCAACAACTCAGGTTTGCCCTCCTGATTTATTACCCTACGCACCTGAATATTATCTTTCACATCATAATTATCAGTTGTTCCGTCTTCTTTGTAAAACGTTGTCGCAACATGATTTTCGTCATACAAAGTTTGTTGAGCAATGGTTTTATGACTTCCGTCCGCTTCATTTGAATATACAATTCTTTTAATTTCGTTATTTTCATTCGGTTTAAATTCAACGAAAGTTTTTCCGCTCTCGCTGTCTGTGGATGCCTGTGCAATTGAATCTTTATCAGCCTGAACAGTTTGGAGAAAATTATACAAATCATCTCGTTTCAAATTTTTTGAATTTTCAAGCCCCAAAGTTTTGAAGAATTTTTTTGTTTCACGATTGCTGAGTTTGTTATTTTTAGCAAAATTTTGAATATCTCTCTGTAAAGAACCTAATTCGCCCTCATCTAAAATACTGTCTTTGTTTTTGTCATATTTGGCAAATAAAGAATCTGTAAGTCCGCTTTTTGCAGAACTTTCAAAATCCTCCTTATGTATACCGTTAAAATTGTCAAAGTTTATGTTTTTATTTTTACCAAAAGATATTCCGCCGTTGTCTACACCACTCATAAAATTTTCTCCTATTAAAATTTCTACCTTTTACTTGTTCATATCTACGGAACAAGATTGCAAAAACTTTAACAAGATAAATCAAATGGTTTACACTTCGTTACATAACACAAATAACTAATATCACTAATCAAAATTCAACAGCTCGGGCAAGTCTATATCCAGAGCCTTTGCAATCTTTTGAAGCGTCCAAAAATGATAAACTATCTCCCCTTTTTCGATTTCTTCAAGTTTTCCGACAGCCATAAAAGCCCGCTTTGCAAGCTCCTTGCGTGATAATCCATGTTTTTCACGATAATATTGTATTTTTTCTCCAATCTTTTTAAATCCGCTCATAATTCCTCCTTAAACTTCTACAACATTCTGATACATGTTTAAAAAATTGCCCACTAATTTTTGTTGAAATATAATATTTATATGAAAAAATTTGATATTTTCAGACAATTCAGGGATGCGGTTATTATCTTAAATAAAAAGCAGGAAGTTGTTTACAGAAACCATACCTTTAAAAGATGGTTTAAGGATTTCACAAACGTAAAAAAACTTTCACATCACTCAAGCTTTGATATCTGCCCTCTTGACAGCGAGAATATTGAAATCTATTCCCCTATATATCATGCTCTAATTTCAAAAGAAAACTTTTTTGCAAGAATTTCTTACCAATCAGAATTAAACAGAATTTTTTATTATGACTTACAAGCAATAAAAAAAGGAAATTACACAATATTATTCTTTACCGATGTCAGCGCTCAAAATAAACTTACAGACATTTATAAAGAAAACGATAAACTAAAACAAACAATAAATAAACTTGTTGAAGAAAATCAAGATTTACAAAAAATAAAAATGAAAGCCCAAAGCCAGGCTATCAGAATTGCCCTTATAAACAAGGTTTCCAATATTATAAGAGAAAGTATCGACATCTCACAAATTCTACAATCGGCTTTAAAAGAACTTGCATTAATGTTCAGCGCATACAAAGCCTATTACGCAAAAACAGAAAAAAACGGATTTGCAATAGAAGAAGTTTACGGCTTAAAAAAATCAAAAATGCCGCACGTAATAAAATTTGATGAAAATACAACCAAAACTATTGCAGCAAAAGAAGTTTCAGTTTGTAATTCACTTATCGAATACCTTAACGCCAAACCTTTTAAACAGCCCGTTTTAAGAATTATCGTCCCTGTTTACCACATGCAAAACCTAACAGGAGCCATAGTTTTACTCAGTTATCAAAAACGCGAACTGACGGAAGAAATTGATATTCTCGAAGCAATATCGTCCCAGCTTTCAAACGCAATAACCCGCGCAGAACTTTACCAAAAAAATATTCAAACGGTAAAAGAACTTCAAAATACGCTGAAAGAATTAAAAGAAACACAAATTCAACTGATAAATTCGGAAAAAATGGCATCTTTAGGACAACTCGTAGCCGGAGTTGCACACGAAATTAATACCCCCGTAGCATCAATTAAATCAAATAACGGAATTGTCGCAAAGCTGCTCAGCTCAATACAAGAGAGCGATTTAAAAGAAACACTCACCGACATAAATGAAATTGATAAAGAGGCCGTAAACAGAATCAGCAATATCGTAACTTCTCTGAAAAAATTCGTCCGCCTTGATGAAGCAGAATTACAGGAAGCAGACATTAATAAAGAACTTGATTTGACACTTGAACTAATCAGACACGAAACAAAAAACAGAATTGAAATAATAAAACATTACGGCGAAATCCCCGCAGTGAAATGCTTTCCAAACATGCTAAACCAGGTTTTCACAAACATTTTAATCAATGCCTGCCAGGCAATTGAAGACAAAGGGACAATAACTATTACAACAGAATATAAAAATAAAAAGCTGATAGTAAAGATAAAAGATACCGGCAGAGGAATACCCCGAAATCAGCTCGACAAGATATTTACAGCAGGATTTACAACAAAAAGTTCAGGGGTCGGAACCGGACTCGGATTAGCAATCTGTTCCAAAATAATAGAAAAACACAAGGGGAAAATCATTGTAAACAGCGAGGTTGGTAAAGGCAGCGAGTTCATTATTACTATCTGTAGTGATTAATAATTTATAAATCTTTATTACAAACTTCGTATTAATATTATTGAAAGATACCAAAGATTAAAAAAACAAAGTTATCATTTTTCAAAAATTTACATCCCATTTAACACAAAAAATAAAAAATATGTTATATTGTTAATATAAAGTGTCAGTTTTACCCTTAAAGAAAAATTAACCCGCAACTGCACTGAAAAAATTTTGTTAATAAAAATTAATATAAGTAGGTAAAAAAGGCAATATTTTATTCTGTATATTTTTTATAGATTTATAAGGTGTAGTAGAATTTAATATTGTGTGTCGGAGGAAAATTTAATGACGATTAGTGTGAACAGCAAGAAAAAACAAGTAAAAAAATCTTTTGAAGAATTATTGACTGATCTTAAAACAAGCAATTCTGAAAAAGTCAGATATAATGCTGCACGTATTCTTGGTGAAATGGGCGATTCAAAAGCCGTTGAACCATTAATTGATGTCTTAAAACACGACAAAAACGGTTCCGTTAGATTGTATGCAGCACGTGCATTAGGTGAACTCGGAGATTCTAAAGCAACAATTAATTTGATTGAATCTTTACGCGAAGACAGAAATGTTGATGTAAGAGTTCGTGCAGCACGTGCATTAGGACGTTTAGGCGGCGAAATTGTTGTTGAACCTCTTGTAGAAGCTTTAAACGATGAAAACCCGCAGGTTTGTATCACTGCAACAGATGCTCTGATTGAAATCGGCGATGTTGCAACAGATGCATTGATTGCATCTCTTGATCATGAAAAAGTTAACGTAAGATGCGATGCAACAAGAGCACTGGGTGAAATCGGAAATAAAAAAGCTGTTGATAAAGTTATCAACATGTTGTATGACGAATGGGTTAACGTTAGAATTTATGCGGTAACTTCACTCGGTAAATTAAATGATACAAAAGCAGTTCCGGCATTAATTGACGTTATGAAAAACCGTAACGAAAACGAACTTGTAAGAGCCGGTGCAGCAGCTGCATTGGGCGTCTTAAGAGACCAAAGAGCATTGCTTCCTTTAAGAGAATTGATTATGGAAGCAGAAGAATTGGGTGAATTGGAAGACACAGCTTTGAAATCATTCAAAAAAATCATGGCTGCTAACTGGCAATCAATCCCAGGCGCTACAGCTCAAAAGAAACCGGCAAATACTTTTGCTTAATACTTTTCACTAAACAAAAAGGATAACAAACGACCTCTGAAATTCAGGGGTCGTTTGTTTTACAAATAAAAATCTAAAAACTGATAATAAGAATTTACATTAACAATTGATAAGGCTCAACATCTAATACTTCTGCAATTGTAATAAGTCGTTTTAAACTCGGAGTTCTTTTGCCATTTTCAATTAAAGAAATATAATCCTCCGATAAACCAGTTAACTCTGCAAAACGCATTTGAGAATAACCTTTTTTATTTCTTAACATTTTTATATTTTTATAAACTTTTTCTAACGTACTATTTGTCATATTTTTATTTTAGTGTTATTATTTATGCATTGGAACTGACAAATAGTACGGAGAACAATTATGTTGCCTTATAGTAAAGAACGAAACAGACTTTTAGATATTCTTGCAGAAGAAGAAAACCTATATTCACTATTGAAGATTTTAGATAAATATTTTCTTTACGAAAGAGAAAACAATGACGCAATAAAAACTGCATACATACTGTTTGACTACATACGCCGAAAGTATAAAAAAATTATTGACAAACTCGACAATCACATAACAGAATACACCGAGTTTATTTAAAATAATATTCAATCTCTGTTGATAAATCGAGTTTTTTAGCAGCGGGTCTGAATATCTTTGACTTCAGACCCATTTTTGCAAGTCTGTATTTTATACTTACCGCCAAAACACCAAGTCCGTATTTACATGAACGAACAAAGTTTATCGAAGATGCTTCTTTAAAATATTTTGTAGGACACGAAACTTCACCTATTTTAAAATTATTGTAAAACAACAACGCAATCATTTCGTTATCAAAAATAAAATCGTCATCACATTCTGCAAGCGGCAATGATTCAAGAACTTCTTTTGTAAATCCCCTAAACCCTGTGTGGTATTCCGTTAAATTTTCACCCGTAAACAGATTTTCAAACCAGGTTAAAAATTTGTTTGCGACAAACTTATACAAAGGCATACCGCCCTTCAAAGCGGAATTTCCGAGCATACGCGATGCAAGAACAGCATCATACTGCCCGAAAGCCATCATACAAACTATGGCCGGTATAAGTTTCGGTGTATACTGGTAATCCGGATGAAGCATTACAACGATATCCGCACCCGCCTGCAAAGCAGCCTTATAGCAGGATTTTTGATTACCGCCATATCCTTTATTTTCCTTATGTACAATTGTTTTGATATTTAATTCTTTTGAAACAAGTTTAGTATTATCCTGAGAATTATCATCAACCAGAATTACCTCATCAACAAAATCCTTATAAATTTCATCATAAGTTTGTTTCAAAGTTTTTTCCGCATTATACGCGGGCATTATTACAACTACTTTTTTATTATTTATCATCTTTCCACAAATCTACAAAAATATAAAAAGAGGTGCATAAAGCACCCTTTTATTATTCTTCAACAGCTTCGGCAGTTTCTTCGACTTTAGCCTCTGTTCTAATAGAGGACTTGTCAGTACCGATGCTTTTGTCTTTAAATTTTTGAACCTGTCTAAGCAACTTGTCAGCAAGTAAATCAATACTTTCATACATAGAATCTGCTGCTTCTTCGCATCTTACAACACCTGTATTCATTTTACAGCTGACTTCTGCAACATGTTTTCCGGAAGCCGCAGGATTTTTAATAACCGACAAAACAACCTCAATACCCTGAATTTGGTCGTAATGATTTGCTACTTTACCGATTTTCTCTTTTACATAAGCCTTAATAGCATCAGTAATTTCAATGTTTCTTCCGTTAACGTAAATGTGCATTTAAAACCTCCTATAAATACTGCTTGTACATTATAACATATATTTTAGGATTTTTAAAGCCTTTTTCAATACTTTTTTGAAAAATATTAATAGAAAAAACTTTTTTAAAAAAATTTAGTCTTCTATAATAAACTGCTGTAATTCAACGTTCGGAGTGCCGATAACACGAACCAATTCAAGAACAGATGCTTTCATCTGACACTTTTGTGAAGAACCGCTAAAGAAATCTCTATAAAAACATCCTTCACAATTACAACCTCTTTTATAACATTCAAGAGCAGTCGGAGTCCATCTTCTTACTGCAACAGCTCTACCCATATCCCTACTTCTAAACAATTTATATAATCTCCACTTTTAACTATCTCACCCAAGGTACGGAAATTAAGCGCAGATAAATCTGCTACAATCCCCTTATCAGAGGCGGTTTCACCTCTCCACTCGTCCTTAATTACATTATAAAAAATCAGGGAATTATTTCAAGCGCGTGGCATGAGAATATGAACATTTGTAACAACCGTTGTAAATAGTACGATACAGCCGTTTTTCAAAAGTCAATCATGCTAAAATTTAAGCTATCACATGGTTTACAGATTTCAAATCATGTAAACATGCTCATGCCATGGTTTTTCATGATTTAGAAAAGTATTAAGAATTGTAAATTATTTAGATATAGTGCTGATTTTGGGCATGCCATTCAAACAAATAAAGCTTTTATACCAAGCAATATTAAAATTATACCGCCCGAAATTTCAAGATATTTTGAAGGGAGTTTTTTAAAAAAATTCCCGGACCAAAAACCTGTAAGAGACATAAAAAACGACATAAAGCCTATTAATACGACAGCAAACATTAAGGGAGTGTTGGTTAAATTCAAACTTGCGCCTGAAGCAAGGGCATCAATACTTGTAGCAAGCCCCATGCCTATCAAACATTTTAAACCTATGCAACAAATATTTTCATCATTTTCCTTAAAAGCTTCGTAAATAAACTTCACCCCAAGAGCTAAAAATATTATAAATACAAGCCATTTGCTAAACGGTTCAACATATTTGCTTACAATTTCAGTAAAATAATAGCCGATACATGGCATAATTCCCTGGGATAAACCCATTGTCAGAGCAAGTGCCAGAGAATTTTTCAATCTGTTATGAGAAAATATAAGCCCCTGTGAAAATGAAACAACGAGGCAGTCTACTCCTAATACGACAGCTAATAATATAACTTCTATTAAATGCAAATTTCTACCTCAAATAATCTGTTCCATGGGAATCTATAACCCACATCATATTTTATGCCAAACTTTTCAAAAACTCTACCCTCAAAAGGTTTCATCTTTTGCTTAATCAAATTTTTATCTGGAGAATAAAGTTTCTGACGAACATTTGCCTGATAAGCCCAATCATCTAAAAATCTGGTAACTTCAAGTTTTCTAAAAGCCGCCTTATTATAATTTTTTGCTAAATATTTAATTTTAGCTGCACAAATAAGACTTCCGAGTGAATTTGCAGAAGTATTCCAGGCTGAATAGCCGTAAAACTTATCATCAAAATCCGTTTCAAATAATCTTTCTACAAATGAATTATCTGCACCATTTGCAAATCTTACATCCGCAATCATATAAGGTTTGTCAGGTTTTACCCATAAACCGTCAAATGGTTTCGTATCAACTTTCATTACGATTTCGCCCTGATGCTCTTTAAAATTATTGACATACAACAAAATATCCGCTTCATCGAGTCCGCAAACCTCACAGCCGGCAAGTTCGAGTTGTCCCTTGACAGACTGCTCTATTGAAACATCTTCGTAATTAGAAATTAAATTTTTATATTCCGGCTCAATAAATACAGGTGCAACCTTTAATCTTCCTTTAATTGAACGGGCAAGAAGTGTCAGAGGAATTTCATCCGCTCCGGTTTTAATAAATCCGCCCAGTCTTTCAAGTTCCATTGCCTCTTGAACATTCAAACCGTATTCCGCGCAATCGTCTTTTGAAAACACCAGAGTGTCAAACAATCCCTGTTTTTGAAATTCTAAATAAATTTTATTTATTTCAAAATTTCGTTTACGCGTTGCAATATAATCTTTAAGAATTTCTTCAGGAATATTATTCTCAAATGGACAACCGTTTTTATGGGTTTGATACGAGTATTCAAAAATTTTCTTTCCCCAATCACTCCAGTATTCTTTTTCTTCCTCATTAATATTATTGTTGGAAATTCGCATAATACTTGAAAATGCATAAACTTTTGCATTCTTTTCAACAAGAATTTCTCTTAATTTTTCAACTCTTTCTTTTATTTGTTCAAATGTATCATCACAACGTCTGGAAGAAATAAGCCCGCCGTAAGCAACAGTATCCAATGAAAGAATAACAGCATCAATATTTGTTAAATTATTAAGCCATTTAAAAATTCTATCATTGTCTGCATATTTGTGCAAATCACCGAGCCATCCCCTTTCCGGCATAAATAAATTTATATCCGCATCAATCGCACAAATCTGCTCCGCAAGGGTATAACAAACAGGTCTGTTATCTATAGGTACAAAAGCTATGTTCATAATTTCATTATATGTTAAGATTGAAATTACACAACAAGGTAACAATTATGACATATAACAAACCGAAAAAAAATACAGCTTCCGGAAAAATTCTTGATAAAAGCCCGGAAACAATACACGTGATGTTCAATATAATCTCGGAAAAGTACGATTTTATGAATAACGTAATGTCTTTCGGTACACATAATTATGTAAAATACAGAAGTATACAAAGTCTGAATATACAAGCAAATAACAATATAATAGATTTATGCTGCGGCACGGGCGATCTTGCAAGGATTATAAAACAACTTCATCCTGATACATGTGTTACGGGAATAGATATTTCCGAAAAAATGCTCCAAATTGCAAAAAGTAAATCTTCAAAAGGAAAAATTCAATATCTTCAGGGGGATGTTACCAACCTTCCGTATCAGGATAATACATTCGATATAGTAACAATGGGATTTGGATTACGAAATATTCAAAATGCCGAAAAAGCCGTTGAAGAAGCATACAGAATTTTAAAACCGCATGGCAGTTTTCTTCACCTTGATTTTGGCGAAGCCAACTTTTTAAGTAAAATATATGAAAGAACTACCCCGATTCTGGCAAAAATCTTTACAAAAAATGATTTTTCATACGATTATCTTATAAAATCAAAACAAAATTTTCCGCCTCCAAAAGATTTAATAAAAGATTTTCAAAGTAAAGGATTCAAACTTAAAAAACGCAAAGATTATCTGTTTGGAGTTATTTCAACACAAATTATGACCAAATAGGTTAGCTCCTTCTCACGCTAATAAGCATTGTATAAACTTAATAAACGTTGTATGGATTACCTCCTTTTATACACTCCGTAATTGCAATAAAAGTAAAATCAAGAATATAATCAATAGCATCTTGAGTCTCATAAGCAATATGAGGAGTTATTATAACATTTGGAAGTTTTGTTAAACCTCGTATTGTTTGCGCTTCCTCTAAACAATCCAATGGTTTATCCAAAGTTTTAGACAATTGTGAACATTTATAATTAGAATCTTCACAAATTATAATATCCAGGGCAGCCCCGCTTATTATACCGTTATTTACAGCATCATACAAATCATGCATACAAACAATTTCACTGCGTGAAGTATTAATCAGATAAGCAGAACTTTTCATCATTTCAAATTGTTCTGAAGCAAACATGTGAAAATTTTCTTTATTGTAAGGAATATGCAAAGTTATAATATCAGACTCCTTCAATAAAGTATTTAAACCAACATAAGTAATATCATAATTATTTTCTGCCTCGTGCTTTTCAACAATATCATAAGCTATAACCTTCATCCCAAAGAATTTTGCAAGCCTGCAAACAGCAGCGCCTATATTCCCGATGCCCACAACCCCGAGTGTAAGCATAGATAAATCACGTCCGACAAAATTTGTACAAACACGTTCATCGCCCGAAACATAAAATGAGGCGGGGAAAATATGCCTTTCAAGAGCTAGAATTAAACCAAAAGTATACTGTGCAACAGATTTTGCACCGTACCCTTCAACATTAATAATCGTAATATTTTTTTCATTTGCAGCTGACTCATTTATATGATCAACCCCCGTAGAGCGGGTTGAAATTATACGCAGATTCTTAAAGGAATTTATGACATTTTTGCTTACTTGTGAATTTACAAAAACGCTTATAACATGGGTATTATTCAAAATGTCTTCGGACAATTCAACAACAGTTTCATCGTTAAGACTGTTACTATAAAAAGTTATCTCAAAATTTTCCAATTCATGAGTTCCGAAAAATTCTTTTTCACTTTCTCGGTAATCAAATACTAACATTTTTATTGCCATTGAATTCCCCCTACACACGTTATTATGGATTAAACAACCTTATATTCTATTGCACAAAAGTATATATCCATAGAACAATTAATCAGTAAAAGGTTGAATGAAAATGAATTTAAAAAGGCTTATTCTAAAAATGTGAAAGGAGAAAATATGAAACACGACTTGATAATACGCGAGCCGGAACTGTATTTCGACAGTATTCATAATGAACTTAACAATTTTCTGCGGGATACTTTCCTTATACATTCAATGGCCAACCCGCTAAATATAAAAAAGACTTCCGTCTGGCGGCCCGCAATAGAAGTAAAACAAAATGACAAAAACTATAAAGTTAAAGTCCAGCTTCCCGGAGTAAATAAAGACGATATTGAAGTTGAAATCGACAATGATTTTATGACAATTTCCGCCGAAATAAAAGAAGAAACGGAAGAAAAAGAAGAAAAAGCAAAAAATGAACGCTACCATACATCTGAATTTCGTTATGGCAGATATCAAAGAACAATCTCTTTTGACCAGCCCGTAAAAACGGATGACAGCACAGCAGTTTATGACAAAGGAATTTTAACAATAACAATTCCGAAAGTTCAAACAGAAAACAAAGAACCTAAAAAACTTGAAATAAAAGAAAAAGAATAAAAAATACCGGTGTTGAATAAAATCAACTCAGGTTATATAAACTTCGTATCTTAAAGCCGAATTATGCGAATATTACGCTTGCAGGGAGGCGCGGCCATCTTCCATCGAAGATGTGTAAAGTGCACAATCCGCGTCTTAATTTCGAGGCAGGTGATAGTGATAACCTGTATAACTTCCTGCGAATCAGCGGCGGGATACGGACGGTTACCCGATGGAGAAACGGAAATACAAAAAGCCGGAGATATATAAAACGGCACAAAATACCTTCTTCTTCGATTTAAGGATAAAGCAAGGTTAAACGCATAACCGGAAAACCAGAGACGGTAATCGATAAACAAGACACGGGGTGTAGATATAGCGGCATTCCGTGTCTTTTATTACAATAGTGTTATACCACTTATTCATTTAAAAATTTTATTAACTTTTTAATATCTTTATTCCATACCCCGTTCCAGTTACGGATTATTATATCTGCAGGGGTTACGCCGTTTAAAGTGTATTCCTTTATTGCATCAAGATATTTTTCTTCTCCAGTATCCATTTCTATCAGAGATTTCTCTGCCGTGTATAAAATTTCTTTTGCAATATCTTTTACGAAAAATTTACCAATTCTTGCATTAAGCGCACTTTTTGGAACATTATAACGAAGCTCCGAAAAATCTCTATATTCAAAAGGTTTAAAAATTTCGTCAATTTCCTCCATTGCACCATGATTGTATAAAATTCCTTTGTATATTGCCAAAATAGAATATTGTAACCCCTTTCCCACGCAATCATGATTTCTTATCTCAATAAAATTACGCAAGCGCACTTCTGGGAAATAGAGATTGGCATGAAGCTTAAAATCTTCAATATCAGCATCAAAGTCTTCAAATCCCTTTTCAAGAAATTCTGCAAAATTAATTTTACCATTTAAAGGTATAGCTCCGGATTCCCGATTTATGAATATCATAGGAGAATCAAGAACATAGTCAATATATTCCTCAAACGAAAATCTGTCATCAATCTGGCCGACAAATCCACAGCGGTCATTGTCAGTATTCAACCAGCTGAGAGCACGAAAACTTTTATACCCCGTCTCAACACCACCGCGTATCGGAGAATTTGCAAACATTGCGGTCATAAAAGGAACAAGCTTATTTGCAATACGAAATTTTTTCATTGCATCTTCTTCACTTTCAAAATCTATACAGCATTGAATACCTGCGGTCTCTCTCATCATTACATCAGATAAAATCCCCCAGAGATATTTTGCCATTATATGATATCTTTTTTTAGGAATAAGATGTATTGATTTATGAGTGGATAAAGGGGATACACCATAATTTAAAAGAGAAATTCCAGATTTATTCAAAACAGGTTTCATTTGTCTGTTAAGTTCATCAATTTTACTTTCAAGAACCTCAATTAAAAATTCAGGTTTTATACTCAGTTCAATCTGGCACCCAGGTTCAAGAGTAATTGTGTCGTGGCCTTGCTTTAAACCTATGATATTATAGTCGTCAGTAATATAATCCCAATTTTCTTCTTTAGCAAAATCACGCAAAAAATTACATACACCAAATTCTGATGAGTAGTCTGCAGCTTTAGAGGTAACAGAAAATATCGGCAGTCTTTCATATTCAAGACCTATTCTGTGTTGTTCAACTGGTTTACAGCCGGATTTGAACAGTTTTAGAATTTCTTTTTTGTCTAATTTTTCTTGTGTTTGAATTTTACTCACATTTACCCCCTATCCAATTATAACATCCACAAAATTATCAAAAAACTTTTTTTTAAACATTTACCTGTGTGTGGTATTATTATAGGTAAGATGAACTACTTCGAACGGGCAAAATACTTTAGAACAAAAAAAAGACTCGGACAAAATTTTTTGATTGACGGTGCAACAATATCGGATATCATTGATTTTGCGGATATAAAACCTGATGATACCGTAATTGAAATTGGTCCAGGCGTCGGATTTGTAACAGAACAGCTCGTGAAACATGCCAAAAAAGTTATTGCAATAGAATTGGATGAAGAAGCAATAAAAGAACTCAAAAAACTTGATGCGCCAAATCTTACAATTATACACAATGATATTTTGAAACAGGATTTATCAGAACTTTGTGAAGGGAAAGTTAAAGTCGTAGCAAACATTCCTTACTATATAACAAGCCCTATTATTGCGCATCTTCTGGGAGAAGTTGATGACCTGAAAAATAAAAACAGAAATAAAATAACAGATATTTTGCTTATGGTTCAGGAAGAAGTTGCAAGAAGAATGGCCGCAAATGAAAATTCTTCAGGCAAACAATATGGACTTTTAACGATTTTATCTCAATTTTGGGCAGATGTAAAAATCATGAAGCTTGTCGGAAGACGCTCATTTTATCCCGCACCAAAAGTCAATTCCGCACTTGTAAAATTAAAGGTTAGAGAAAAACCGCTTCTTGATTTAACAGATTATACACATTTCAGAAAAACTGTTAAAGCAGGTTTTTCACAACGTAGAAAAAATATTAAAAATTGTCTTTTGTCCGCCGGTTTTTCAAAAGAAAAGATTCAAAATGCCCTCCAAAAATTGGGACTTGACGAAAATGTAAGAGGAGAAAAGCTTTCAATAGAAACTTTCGGAAAACTTTCGGAAGAATTAATGAAATAATAGATTCGTCATTGCGGGCTTGACCCGCAATCGCATTATTTGTACAATTTATGAAGTATGAAAATAAACGCAGGAAAATACGCGGGCCATATTTATTTTATGAGCAACGAATACGATACGACAATTTATATCAGCGTTACATCTGACCTACAAAAGGACATAAAATAAAATAAAATAAATGATGGATTTACAAAAAAATATAATCTGACTAAATTTGTTTATTATGCAAAAAAACATATACGAAATACCTAATGTTAAACACTCTGCGATTGCGGGTCAAGCCCGCAATGACGCGAATTTTATTAATAACTCGGTTAAAATCCAATGTCCCGCAAAAATTAATTTGACATTAAAAGTTACCGGCAAACGCGAGGACGGATTTCATAATATAAAAAGCATCATGCAGACTATCAGTCTATATGATTATCTGATAATAAATACTGAAATGTCCGAAAAATTTGAGATAACTCTTTCGGGAAACAGTAAAGAAATTCCGTATAACGAAAAAAACCTTGTCTATAAAGCAGCTATGCTTTTTATTGAACATACAAACCTGCCGCCTCATAAGATTGAAATTTATATAGACAAAAATATTCCTATAGCCGCAGGTCTTGCCGGAGGCAGCACGGATGCCGCCGGGACTTTATACGGATTGAATGAAATATTTGAATTCCCTCTTTCAAAAAAAGAACTTCACACTCTTTGCGCAAAACTTGGTTCAGATTTGAATTTTTGCCTTGAGGGCGGAAGACAGATGACCAAAGGACGAGGAGAAATATTGGAAAAACTCCCCTTTGAAAAAATGAAAATCTCTCTTATCAAACCAAAAAATCTTGGTATCAGTGCAAAAGAAGCTTATACAAAATTTTCAGAAAAAAAATCCTCACACTTCAGCTCCAAATTCGGTTCGAGGGATAATTTTAAAAACGACCTTGAATGGGCACTAATTGATGATTATAAAGAGTTGCAAACAATAAAAAATATTTATCCCGATTCAATTATGTCTGGTTCGGGATCAACCTATTTCATTATTGATAATATTTTTACCCCGTTGGAGAATTATTGGATTAAAAATGATTTAGAAACAATTGAAGAAGGCATAAAAAAAGTTCCTCTCTAAGAGAGGAACTTTTTATTTATATAAATTACTTCACAATTACCGGTTCCGGGTCATGACAATCCTGTTTGTATTTTACTGCGTCTGTTAAGGCACCTGTAAATGGTGTATACTTAACTTGCGGTTTTCTGTTTGAACCTTTGCCATTGGTGTCTCCATCACAGTTTAGTTCTATTTGAGCATCTTTAAGAAGCATCAATTCAGGATGTTTTTTTACAATTGCTTCATCCGCAAGTAAATCAGAGAAGTCTGAGTATACTCTCATTGTTTGTCCGACTTTAGGCATTGTATTCAATGAGAAGTCTGTTACACCGTGCTTAAGTTTTTCTGCGTGAACGTATGCTTTTAAAACTTTGCCATCCGGTTTTTTACCATTAATAGTTTTAACTTTTGCAAGTGAAACTTTTGTCCAGTCATCACCTTTTTTAACTTTATGGTCGCAGAATTCAGACTGCCATGTTTCAACAGGACACGGTTCTGGCTGTTCTACCTGTTGAACAGGCGGCTGTACAACTTCTTCTTGAGGCTGAACAGGCGGTTTATCAGGTTCTACACTCGGTTGAGGCTGCGGTTGTTGCTGCGGCATACCCGGTTCATAGACTTTAGCTTCTTTTTTACCTCTGTCTTTGATAAATCCCATTGTTGCCAGACCAAGGCCAAAACCTGTAGAAGCCCCTGCAATTGCACCATCACCGGCATTGCTTAAACCAGATTTAGCTTTTGCAGTTGCAGTATCTGTTGCAGTTGCGGTATCTGTTGATGTTGCAGATTCAATTATATTACCTGCCTCATCTTTAATAACAGCCGTAGCATTAGATGTAGAAGTTGCAGTTGATGTAGCTTTTGCAATAACATCTCCGGCCAAAACTCCGGAAGCTCCTAAAACAGCTCCTATACCAGCGCCAACTGCTGTTGTGCCTGCGACATACAAACCTCTGTAGAGATTTGTATCATCTTTTTCATAATCCAAATTAGATTTCTTTGCAATATTTTTGATAACTTTTGCGCTTACGCCTTCTTCTTCGGCAATCTCACGTCTTTCTTTCAAGCTTAAATGATAATTTTCAACTTCGCCTTCTGTTGTATGCTTGTTAGCGAATTCAACGGCTTTGGCTTTGAACTTATCACTTGAGAAATTTCCATTTTCATCATAGAAATCATCTTTATTTGCTTCAATATAAGCACGTGTCTTTTTGCCTCTTACATATTCATTTTCAACTAATTGAGAATCAGCAGCTTCTTTAGCTTCTTTTTTGCTCATGCCCTGTTCTCTGTATTGGTCAATCAGTTGCTCACGTTGTTCTTTACGAGCTTTTTCTGCTGCTTTATAAGCTTTTTTATCCATGAAAACCTGTGTACCTTCAACCTGTTCTTTGTTGTATTGGTTTTCAACATAATTTTTTGCCAATTTTTCAGCTTGTTTTTCGGTTTCAACTTCTTCGGTTTCTTCACCTTTTGATACACCGTTTTCTAAGAATTTTTGTTTTGCCTTTTCTTCTGCAGCTTTAATATCATCTTTTGAAGTGAACTGTCTTTCAAATTTTTCTTCTTTAGGTTGTTCTTTTTCTACTTCAAGACCTTTCATATTTTCTTTGTTTTGCTGAGACTGACCTATGGGAACAGTAATTCCCATTGATAAAAGTTTTTGCTCATCAGCTTTAACCTGTGAACCCCATTTTTCTTTAAACTCTGCGGCATAATCTTTGCCAAAGAATGACAATCCATCAATTCCCATTTTTTTCCCTTTCCATTTTCCTCGTTAAAAGAAAATTAAATTTTTTAATATCCCCTATGCTTTTATA
>CALUVX010000137.1 GCA_944324295.1 Candidatus Gastranaerophilales bacterium | reverse complement strand
AAGAATCCTTGATATTTGAGAACCAATCAAAGTAATATTTTGCCAAATATTTCAAATGCTGCGAGTGAGCGACTTTAGGATCTGGATATCTTTCCAAATCTTTTGATACTTGTGCAATTCTTGAGTCAAGGTATTTTACAAAGCCTTCTTGCAAATATCTGTCATTTAGCTGTTCTGCTAAAATAGGTGTAATGCCCACTGTAAGTTTTGCTTTAATCCCTTCGTCATACAGTTCGGATATTGCATTTAACAATGGAACGTAAGTTTCTGCCATACATTCATAAAGATTTTCTTCCCCGAAAGGCCACATGCCGGCTTTTCTGTAATAAGGAAGGTGGCTGTGTAACATAAATACGAATTGTCCTACTGACATTTGTGCCTCCATATCTCATTTAAACGAATTATTATATAACTATAATTCTTACTTATATATTATTTATACCACAAACGGGTAAAAAATATAATCCTTAAGAACTAATTCTTGTGTATACTGTTACAATTTTTAACAGTAAAATATACACTTAATACTATAAATGTAACAGCTGCCTTAAAAATAGCTGATTGCAAAAACTTTACAAAGATTAGCATTATATATTGCAAATAAATAATTTTTTATATATTATGTTTTTGCTCACATCCTCAAATGTGTCCGGAGTCATTAACCGGACGTAAGAGTAAAGAAAGGCAAAATAAAAATGGCAAATATTAAATCTGCTAAAAAAAGAGTATTAATAGCTGAAAGAAACAGAGTTAGAAATGTTGCTTTCAAAACTTCAATAAAAACAGCTGTTAAGAAAGTGTTGGAACTGGCTAAAGCTGACGATAAAGAAGCTTTAAAAACTGCTATGTCAAAGGCATATCAATTATGCGACAAAGCTGTATCAAAAGGTATTTTGCATAAGAATACCGCAGCCAGAAAAAAATCAAGATTAACTCTTGCTGTAAATAAATTACAGTCAAAGTAATCCGCTGATTAAAAATTTTAAAGAGCTGTTCATTATATGGCAGCTCTTTTTTAGTGTAAATTTTTGTACCGGAAATAAGAAACCTTTTTATATCTTGAAAATTTAATGAAATAAGTTTATAATAGAAATACAGTTTTAGTTTGTACTATTAAAAAGAGGAGCATTGTATGAAAAAATTATTACAAATTGTTAATCGGGGGGGGGGCATTCTGAGCTAACAGAAGGCAATAAGACAGGAAGGCAGGTCGTTTACTTTCATGTCATCGCGCACTTGTTGCGCGAACTAAAATTTATTAAAGAAAGATCGCGGAATAAATCCGCGATGACAAAGTTGTTTACAGTCATCCCGAACTCGTTTCGGGATCTCAAAACCAGAAGACTGGATGTCAGGAAGGCAAGAAGGCGAACTTATTTAGGTTCTGTCATCGCGCACTTGTTGTGCGATCTCATTACTGGAAGATTGGAAGGTAAGAGGGTAGGAAGATATGATGATAGGCATTTTACTGTAAATTGCTTATCTTCCAATCCTCCTACCCTCTTATCTTCTCAAAAGAAGACCGCCTTCACTCTTGCCGATGGTGCTACGCACTTAGCCAAGCCATACAATCAACGTAAAATAGCCTTCACATTGGCGGAAGTATTGATAACCCTAGGCATAATCGGTGTTGTCGCTGCAATGACCATGCCTTCGTTAATTCAAGAGCACAGAGAAAAAGCAACGGTAGCCCGGTTGAAAAAAGTATACTCAACTTTAAATAACGCTATGTTGTTAAGTGTAAACGAATACGGGCCTTTATCCGATTGGGGGTTGGTTTCAGGAGATGTTGACAATAGCGGTTCAAGTTTGATAGCCGAACGTTTAAAAGAAAATATGATATCAGTAAAAGATTGTAAAAGTGATGGCGGATGCTTTGGTGAAGATACTTACAAAACTTTAGGAACGGCAAATGAACGTTTTTCCGGTGCTGCTAATAATTTTGCGACATTTGTATTATCCGATGGTGTTTCTGTTGCTATTTGGGCGCAGCCCGGTTCATTATATAATGGTGCTATAATGGTTGATGTCAACGGCAAAAAAGGTCCGAATACAACAGGTAAAGATGCCTTTTGGTTTGGAATAAAAGATACGTCAATAGTGCCTTACGGTATTAAAGATGAGCTTTCTCCCAATAATACTTTTGAAAATTGTATAAATCCTGTCGGGGCTTATTATACATCTCGAGGTTGTACAGCTTGGGTAATCTTTAATGAAAATATGGATTACTTGCATTGTAAAGACTTAAGCTGGGACAGAAAAACAAGATGTAAATAACTATTTTTTTAAAAATGTAATAAATTTATCACCGTATTTTTTCTGTTTAATCAGCTCAAAGTCAGTGAGATTAACATCTGTAACATGTTCTAATATTACGATTCCGTTTGAGATGTTTTTTACTGCTTCAAGGCTTTGTTCATAAATACCGGAAAAATACGGAGGATCAATATAAATTACATCGAATTTTTTTTGTAATGCCGGTACGATTTTGAGGCTGTCTCCGATAATAAGTTTTGGAGAAGGTGAAAAGCGTTTAAAATTGGATTTTATTACCTGAAAGGCTTTAGGATTTTTTTCAATAGCCTCCGCATAAGCAAATCCTCTGGAAAGTGCCTCAAGCCCCATAATTCCTGAACCTGCATACATATCCAGGAAAGAGTTTCCCTCAAATTCAATCATTGATTGCAATGTGTTAAAAATACTCATTCTTACCTTTGAGAGAGTTGGTCTTGTTATACTTTCATCAGGGGCTGTAATCTTTTGCCCCTTAAATTTGCCTGCTGTTATTATCATATTAACTATTTTACAATGAATAAAATTTGGTGTATAGTTTTGATGTAGAGTTTAGTCGGAGCTTTTATGGAAAATCGGGAAAATAAAACAGAGGTTATAGTTGTAGGCGGCGGCCCTGCGGGAATATCCTGCGCCATAACGATAGCAAGGGCCGGAAAAGAAGTTGTGCTGATTGAGCGCGGGAAATTTGCTGGAAGCAAAAATGTATTTGGTGGTGCAATTTATGCAAAACCTACACGCGAAATTTTTCCTGATTTCGAAAAAACGGCTCCGCTTGAAAGAAAAAATGTTGAGCACAAATATGCGCTTCTTGGAGAAGAAGATGCTACTGTTATTTCTTATAAAAAGAAACATGAAGTTCCTGAGAGCTATACTGTTATAAGAGCAAAATTTGACAGGTGGATGGCGGAAGAAGCAAAAAAAGAGGGAGTAATTCTTGTTGAAGAAACCGTTGTCCGCGAACTTATTGTAAAAGACGGTTTTGTGAAGGGAGTTAGAACAGAACTGGAAGATTATTATGCAGATATAGTTGTTTTAGCAGACGGGGTAAATTCTTTGCTTGCAAAGCAGGTAGGACTTAGAGGAGATTTAAAACCTGAAGATGTTGCTTTGAGCGTAAAGGAAGTTATAAAACTTCCCGCAGAAAAAATAAATGACAGATTTCATGTAAATGATGGTGAGGGGTGTATTTATGAGATTTTTGGGGGGGCGATGCTTGGAATGCTCGGGCTTGGTTTTATGTACACAAACAAAAATTCTGTCAGCATAGGGCTTGGTGTGGCGTTAAGCGAGCTTGTTGAGCGAGGTTTAAGGCCTTATGATTTGCTTGACAAATTAAAAAAACATCCGGAAATTGAACCTTTAATCAAAGATGGGGAACTTTTGGAATATTCCGCTCACTTAATTCCTGAAGGCGGGTATAAAAAAGTGCCGCTTTTATTCGGCGCAGGTGTAATGGTTTGCGGAGATGCCGCAATGTTTGTAAATAATATGCACTGGGAAGGCACAAATCTTGCCATGATTTCAGGAAAAATTGCCGGTGAAACGGCTGTAATTGCTCTTGGTAAACGTGATTTTTCCGAAAATGCTCTTTCTCATTATCAGGAAGAACTTGAAGATTCCTTTATTATCAAAGATTTACGCACCTATAAGGATTTGATGAGCGGAGTAGGAGAAAGGGCAGGTGAATTTCTTGGGTATTATCCCCAAAAAATTAATTCATTCTTTGAAATGTTTACATCTGTAGACAGTGTTCCAAAACGTGATAAATATCATAAATTTATAAAAAGTATTTTTACGGATAGAAAAATTGTTGAATTATTTAAGGATTTTTGGGTGGCTGTTAAGTTATTATGGAGTATTTTAAAATGAGTGATTTGGAAGATAAATTATATACGGTTAAATACACACCGGATACAGTATCGCATCTTCAGCCGGTTCAGGAATGCTGCAGGGTGTGTAAGTCCAAAGTTTGTACTACAATTTGTCCTGCTGGGGTTTATGAATGGGACGAGTCCAAACAAAAGTTAATAGTTAATTTTGAAAATTGTCTTGAATGCGGAGCCTGCAGGATTGCATGTGAGAGTTGTTCTCTTGGCTGGGAATACCCAAAAGGTACAAAGGGAGTAACCTTTAAACAGGGCTGAGTACTTGACATAAATTAAAAATTTTCTCATAATAATGATTATTGATTTCAGTATTATAAGGAGAGGCATTATGAAAGAAGAATACACAAACCAACATAGACGCTGGTATGACAAAGATCCTGTATTATCACAGGCTGTACAGACTCTTGAAGAATCAGATGACGAAACTCAAATAAGAATTGCATTAAACCTTATTAAAATTATTATTGAACATAATATTGAAGATGAAAAATTTGAGGCCGTAGAAGATATAATTAATGCTGTAGGGTCAGGTATTGATGATAACAGAAAAGGCCGCTGGTATGATATAGACAGCACACTCAGAACCGCAATGAATATGCTCCAGAATTGTCCTGCCGATACACAAAAAATAATTGCAAAAGAAATGGCTGCAATGGTTCTTGATAAATTTAAAAAGGATGAAGATTCAGACGAAAATGAAGAAAATTAGTTAAAATAATTTATAAATAAAAAAATGTCATTCCAAAGTTAATTGTGCGGAATGGCATTTTTTATTTTAAAGTCTGATTGTCCTCAATATCATGTAATATCTGTAATTACCCCAGTATAGAACTATTGAAATAAAATTGTTTTCTAAATCAGTTGTCTCAAGGAAGGTATCAGGAGCCGGTTTTCTTTGAGAACTTCTTACATATTTACCGACAAAATCATATAATTTTATCTGAAATTTTTGCGATGGAGTTAATTTTGCTTTTGGCAGGTTTGCGTCGTAAAATCCCATTGGAACAATTTCTCTGTTGTATGCAGGGATTATATATTTAACTTCCCCTGCTTCTTTAAACAAAATGTACCAGCTTCCTTCATGTTCTCTCGGAGTTAAAAGATAATATCCCGGTTCTATTGTAATATTTTTGAAATACAACGGTGATGTAAGTCTGAAAAGCGGATAAGGAGACCATGATGTATGCTGTACATCATACATTTCTCCGGGGTCAATGTTATGAATATATGAAAAATCCGGAACTTCCAATTCTCTGTATATTTGTTCATGTTCAGATTCAGCATATACATTGAGTCCTAATAGCATTATAAATAATACTGACAGAAATTTTTTCATACTTTTTATTTTAATGATTTAGTTGAAAAATGCAAGTATTAATTAATTTTGACAAGTGATTGCTCAATCAATTTATAAAACGATTTATCCATATAAGCATATTGTGAGATATTTACAACATAAGGTATGAGGCTTTCGTTAAATTCATTTTTTAATAGTTGCAAGTCTGTTTTTTAAGTTTGACAAATCTAATTCTGATTTTTTCACAAACAAATTCTTTTTTGTGTTTTATTATAACATAATTTTTTGAAAAATTTGTTATTTTATTGTAGAATTTTTGTTGTAGAAGGAAAGAAATTATGCTTACAGGACCGTTTTTAGACAGAAATTGGATTGGACAAAATCCTGATTATGACACATCTGATATAGTAATGCTCGGGCTTCCGTTTGACGGGACTGTATCTTACAGATCAGGCTCAAGATTTGCACCCGAGCAAATCAGGCTGGCAAGCTGGGGCTTGGAAGATTATTCTCCAGTATTTGATAAACATCTTGAAGAAGTTAATTTTCATGATGCGGGTGATTTGGAATTTCCACTCGGCAATACTTACAAATCTCTGGATTTAATTGAAAAAAATGTTGAAGAAATTTATAAAGACGGAAAAAGAGTTTTTGGTATCGGTGGAGAACATCTTGTTACTTTACCCGAAATAAAGGCTGTTTCTAAATTTTATAAAGATTTTGCGGTTGTCCATTTTGATGCACATACTGATTTGCGGGAAGAATATTTAGGCGAGGAAATGTCGCATTCTGCAGTAATTCGTCATGTGTCAAAAATTGTGGGACCTGAAAATATAAAGCAGATAGGTATACGCTCCGGCATGAAAGAAGAATGGGATTTTATGAAAGAACATAAAACTCTTATTTGTGAGTATTCGGAGTTGGATGTTTTTAAAGGCAAAAAGATATTTGTAACGGTTGATTTGGATGTTCTTGATCCTTCTGTTATGCCCGGTACAGGAACTCCTGAAAGCGGTGGAATGCAGTTTAATGAGCTTATCGGGTGGTTTAAGTATTTGAAAAATTTTGATATAATTGGTGCTGATGTTGTCGAACTTGCTCCTGATTATGATTCGTCAGGTGTTTCTACGGCGGTTGCAACAAAGGTTATCAGAGAATTATTAATGATTATGTAACCCTTTATAATTTTTATAAGAGCTTTAACCATTCTTGAGGTTGATATGGTATTAGACAGAATTAATTTTTTAAAAGATGAGATAAATAAGGCAAATTACAAATATTATGTTGAGGATAATCCTTCAATCAGCGACTTTGAATATGATAAAATGTTCGCGGAACTCAAAAAATTAGAGAGCGAAAATCCTTTGTTTGTTTCTCCGGACAGCCCGACTCAGCGTGTAGGCTCTGTCAGTGAAAAATTTTTCCCTCATAAACATAAATACAGGCTTTATAGTCTTGATAATACTTATGAATATGAGGATTTAGAGGATTGGTACAAGAAAATTGTCAAAGAATACGGCGAACAGGAGCTTGTATGCGAACTTAAAATTGACGGACTTGCTATGGCTTTGACTTACGAAAACGGAGTATTTGTTCGCGGAGTAACCCGCGGGGATGGCATCACTGGAGAAGATATTACTAATAATCTCAAAACTATAAAAGCAATTCCGCTGAAACTTTTTGAACCTGTCAGTGTTGAGGTCAGAGGCGAAGTTTATATGCCTAAAGAGTCTTTTGAAAAATTGAATGAAGAAAACTTAAAAAATGGTGAAAAACTTTTTGCAAATCCGCGAAATGCGGCCGCAGGCTCAATAAGGCAGCTTGATTCAACTATTACGGCAAAAAGGGATTTGTCAATGTTTTGCTATACGGCAATTTTTACGGGTAATATTAAAAATCCGCCAAAAACTCATTATGAAAGTATAATGTATTTGAAAAAACTCGGTTTTAAGGTTAATCCTAATATAAAACTTTGTAAAAATGCTGACGAGGCTGTCAATTACTGTAAAGAGTGGGATGAAAAACGTTTCTCACTTGATTATGCAACGGACGGGGTTGTAATTAAGGTTAATGATCTTCTTGTTCAGCAGGAAATGGGTTTTACTTCACGTGCACCAAAATGGGCTACGGCATTTAAATTCCCGCCGGAAGAGGTAACTACAAAATTGCTTTCTGTAGAAGAAAGTGTTGGTAAAACAGGTGCAATCACCCCTATTGCAATTCTTGAACCCGTTCAACTCGGAGGAAGTACTGTATCACGCGCAAGTCTTCATAACTTTGATGAGGTCGGTAGACTTGATGTGCGTATCGGCGACAGAGTTTATATTAAAAAGGCCGCTGAAATTATTCCTAAAGTTGTAAAAGTTATTGAAGATGAAGAACATTACAGACTGCCTGAATATAAACCGCCTGTAAAATGTCCCTCCTGTCATAGCGAACTTCATACGCATGAAGGCGAAGTAAATTTGTATTGTGATAATCCTGACTGTCCTGCAAAACGTTGTGCCAAAATAGAATTTTGGGTGTCAAAGGATGCTATGGATATTGATAAAGTCGGGCCGTCAATTATAGAACAGTTATATAATAGAGGGTTTGCAAAAACACCTGTTGATTTATATAAACTAAATATGCAGGATTTTATGCAGCTTGATTTGGTTAAAGAAAAATCTGCATTTAATATGTACACATCAATTCAAAATAGTAAAAATAAACCTCTTTCACGTTTACTTACGGCGTTTACTATTAGAAACGTCGGTAAAGAAACAGCAGGAGTGCTTGCAAATGAATTTGGAACTCTTGAAAATATTATGAATGCCTCAATAGAAGATTTATCTCGAGTCGAAGGGGTTGGAGAAATTATTGCAAAAGATATTTATGATTTTTTCAGAAAACCTGAGAATATCCAAATGATTAATGAGCTGAAATCTTTAGGTGTTGAGCCTGCCCCGCCTGTTCAAAATGTCTCTGATGAGTTTAAGGGAAAAACATTTGTTTTGACAGGAACATTACAAAATATGACAAGAGATGAAGCTTCTGAAAAAATTAAACAAATGGGCGGAAAAACCTCATCTTCGGTATCTAAGAATACTTCATTTGTTGTTGCCGGAGAAAATGCAGGTTCAAAATTGGACAAAGCTCAAAAATTAAATGTTATAATATTGACAGAAGATGATTTTCTTAACATGATAGGTTATGGAAAGTAGGATTTATGAAAAGAAAAACTAGAATTATACAAATATCCGGTTTGCGAGGACTTCTTACGGTTATTTTTATTATATCTTGTTTAGCAGCCGGATTCATCGCATTTCCGGCGATAGTTGCAATGCATATATGGAATTTTGCAGCATCTTATGTTGCAATTCCGGTGATTAATGTATATCAAGGTGTACTTTTGTGGGCAATAGTTGCTATTTCTGTTTTTATTTTGAATGACCGAAAAAAGTTTCTTGTTGCATTTAAAGCTCCTGACAGGCTTAGTGAAAGTGAAATGAAATCACTTCTTGAACGTATGAAAATTCAATCACAGGCTCAGGCTATAAATTCAATGATATTGAAATCGAGAGATATAAAACCTATTGAAAAGACAGATAAAACTGATGAAAAATCAGAAAAAGAAAAGGAGAATGTATGAAAAAAGTTTTGTTATCAATTACGGTTCTAAGTTTGATTTTAGGTTGTGCTTCACTATCGACTCAGGCTGTTGCAGATGCAGTAGAAAGGGGTTTTGTTTCTGTAAGCACATCTGCAAATACTGAGCTTGCTCCTGATATTGCGGATATTTCCATAGCCATTCAGACTTATGATTCAAAATCATTGCAAAAAGCAACGGCTGAAAATAAACAGATTTCAGAAAAAGTTCTTTCTGCTTTAAAGGTAATGATTAATCCTTTACAGGGAGATTATGTAAAAACTATGGATTTTAGCGCATCTCCTATTTATTCATATTCAGGCAGCAAGAGAAGCTTTGATAAATACGAGGTTTCTAATACTGTAATAATCCATACAAAATCTATTGACAAAGTAGGGGCAATGATTGATAAAGCGATTGCTTTGGGTGCTACAAATGTTAATAATTTGGCATTATCAGTGTCTAAATATGATGATCAATGTAATGAACTTCTTGTAACAGCTACAAAAAAAGCCCAAAACAGAGCAAATACTCTTGCAAAAGCTGCTTCAACAACAGTAACAGGGGTTCGTTCTATAAATGTAAGCTGCAGTGCGAATAATTCAATAACTCCTCAGTATCGTATGTTGTCTGCAAATATTGGCGGTGCTGACATGGCTGAGGCAAAAGCGGCTTCTACATCTATTGAAAAAGGTATTGTAAAAATTTATGCAACAGTTAATGCTACTTTTTTTGTAAAATAATAATGTAGATTTTTTAATTTATATA
>CALUVX010000136.1 GCA_944324295.1 Candidatus Gastranaerophilales bacterium | reverse complement strand
TTTCTCTAGCCATGAGATTAATCTCCTTTTTTCTACTTATACTACAATACTAATTTGGTATTTTAAGCCATATAATATATAATATTTGCTCAATATTTTTTGTCAACAGAATATGAAAAGGCTGTCTTTAATTAAGACAGCCTTTTATTTGTAAAATATTTATTCTTCAGTTTCTTCTACCTCTTCGGCAGTCGTATCATCTTGAAAATCTTCTTCATCAACTGCCTGCTGGTTCATTTCTTCTTCGATTTCCTGCTGAAGTTCATCAACTTCTTCTTCTGCATCATCAATTATTTCTTCAGGAGTTTCTTCATAGTTGCTTATATTTTGAGCTTCAGCCTTTTCCATTTGAGAAACACTCTTGATATCTATTTTCCAGCCTGTCAATTTGTGTGCAAGTCTGACATTTTGACCTTCTCTGCCGATTGCAAGACTCAACTGATCATCCGGAACCACAACCATTGCTTCGTGAGCATATTCATCATCTGCTAAGATGTCAACAGATACAACTCTTGCCGGAGACAATGCATTTACAATATATTCTACAGGATCTTCAGAATATCTTACAATATCAATTTTTTCGTTTTTAAGTTCAGAAACAATGGTCTGAATTCTTGACCCGCGAGGTCCGATACAAGCTCCAACGCTATCTACTTCAGGGTCATTTGACCATACGGCAATTTTTGTTCTATAGCCGGCTTCACGTGAAATTGATTTAATCTCAACAATTCCGTCCTCAATTTCCGGAACTTCAAGTTCAAACAGCTCTCTTACAATTTCTGCATGAGCGTGAGAAACAATTACCTGAGGTAACCTTGTTGTTTCTTTAACATTAAGAACAAAAACTCTTATTCTGTTACCGGGTTTGTAGTATTCACCCGGGATTTGTTCTTTTTGCGGCATTATAGCATCAATTTTACCGATATTTACAATAACGTTACGGTTTTCAACTCTTTGTATAATACCTGTTGTCAGAGTTCCTTTCTTTTCCATAAATTCCTGAAGGACAAGGTTTCTTTCAGCTTCTCTGATTCTCTGTGTAATAACTTGTTTAGCGGATTGAGCTGCAATACGTCCAAATTGTTCCGGAGTAACCTCAATTTTTATTTCATCGCCGACTTCGACATCTTCCGCAATTTCTTTAGCATCGTTTAATGTAATTTGAGTATCCGGATCTTCAACTTCATCAACAACTAATTTAGTTCTGAACACACCGATTTCTCCGGATTGTTCATCCAAAATAGCTTCTATATTAGTTGCTTCTTTAATACGCATATGTTTTTTGTATGCGGCAACCATTGCATCACATAAAGAAGCTATTAAAACTTCTTTTGATATCCCTCTTTCTCTTTCAAGTTCTTCACAAGCTTCAAATAATGCTGTTCCGATTTTAATCATTGTTTTTATCCTTTCTATTTAATCAATATATAATTTTGCTGATTGAATATTGTCTTTAGGAATTTGCAGTTCTTTACCATCATCAAATCTAAAGAATTTCAATCCCTCATTTTCATCGTAATCAAGAATTTCTCCTTTAAATATTTTTTCGGTTTCTCCCTCAAGCGGGTTTTTCAGTTTAAGGCTAATTCTTCTGCCGTTAAAGATTACAAATTCTTTTTCAGATTTAAACTTTCTCTCTAACCCAGGCGAAGAAACCTCAAGGTAATATTTAACAGGGATAAGTTCATCAAGAAAATCCGACAGACTCCTTGTAACATTTTCACAATCATCAAGCGTAACCTCTTTTTCTTTAGAATAAAGATAAATCCTTAAAAACCACCTGTGATTTTCTTTTACAAATTCAATTTCGATAGGGATATACCCGAAACGCATGGCAGTATTTTCAATTAACGGTGTAATTTTTTCCAAAATATCATGTCTGTTTATTTCTTGTTTTACCATACCTTACCCTTCTTCATATAGATAAAAAAGAACGGGGTTTCCCGTTCTTTTTTATGACAATACTGCCTTATGTATTTATTATAAATTATAAATATTTAAAAGTAAAGTGTATTGTTAAGAATTATAGATTTTGTTGTTCTTGAGCATCCTTTAACTGTTGCTGGTATTCTTCTGCACTAACTTTCTTTGAGCCAACCATATATAAAGTTTCTCCGCCAAATTCAGCTTTTCGGAATGCTACTCCACTTGATGAAGTATATTCTGGTAACATTTTACTTAGTTTTGTATAATTTACACGTTCCTGCAGTTTATCACGTGTATCTGTTAATTCCTTATACTGTTCTGAATTTTTTTCATTTTTATTCATTCTTAATTTTTCCATAAAATTAAGTCCGTCTGTCGTGTCTATTTTATCATTATTTTTATTAATTTTATCTGATAGCGAATTCATCTTATTATTAGTTTCGTTTAATTCCTTTTCTTCTTGTTGTTCCAATTCTGTCAAACGTTCTTTTTGTTCTTTTATTTCAGTATCATATTTTTCAATATTTTTAGTTAATTTCTCCTTATTATCTAAAGCATCTTTATATTCGTTAACTTTACCATTGGCATCTGATTCTTGTTTTTTCAATTCATTCAATTCCGTTTGAGCCTTTTCATAGTTAGTTTTAGCAGTTTGTAATTCCTCTTTAGCCGATTGAACATCTGCTGCAGCCTTTTCATAAGCCTCTATAGATTTTTCATAATTTGTAACAGCTTTTTCATGATTTTCTTTTGCTTTATCCAACTCGGTTTTAGCTTTTTCTTTCTGTTGCTTAGCCTGTTCCACAGCCTCTTGAGCTTGTTTGTAGGCTGGATTAGGTTCTGTAGTTGTAGTACCATCCAGATTTGTTTTAGTTATCGTTTCCGGGGTACTTGCCAATGTTGCTTCTGCATTTACCAATGCTTCAGATGCTTTGGTATAATTTGTAGCAGCTTCTCCAACTGCAGCTTCCATATTTTGAGCAACCTCTAATTTAGACGTTTTATCTTTTTCTGCAGAAGTTAGTGCCTTTTCTTTATCAGAAACATTCTTTTCTTGTTGTTCAACTTCTTTTTGCTTTGCTTCCACCTGCGGTTTTAATTCTTCAAGCTGTTTTGTTGCAGCTTCAGAAGCCTCTTTCATTGAAGGTAATTTACCCTCAAGTTCCGATAATTCTGACTGCATTTTTGTCTTGTCAGCTTCTGCGGTTTCAATAGCGCCACGCAAAGTTGTAGAATCTTTTGCATTCTTCATGTCATTCAAAGATGCTGTAGAATTATCTGAGTTTGAAACTGTTGATGTTGAATCCGCTTTATCAGCAGCACTTGCTGCCTTAACTGCTGCTGCAGTATTGAAAGCAGTACCCAAAACTTGTGAAAGAGTTGAAAATGCCATTAAGGCCTCTGCAAACTTATTCGTCTTATTAATACCCATATCAGGCATATCTGTATAATAAGCACCGCCAAGATTATTAACCCATTTAAGCCTGTTGTCATTCAACTCATGACGCTGAAGACTAATAGATTGACTGTTAAACTGCTTGGCACTAAAAATAGAACCTGTACCCACGAGAGAACGCTGCCCCATAATGCCATAACCGGAGATTGCACTCCTTGTTGTAGTCGCAAGTTTAGTGCTTGCCGTCGTTTTAATCGACGACGAGTTTAAGCTCTGAGCTTTCATATTCAGTTTTACTAATCCTGCTTTACTTAAAGCCATTGTACTCGTCTCTCTTTTTTGCTCTCTAAACATATAAACACTTTGGAAATTCAGATATTTCAGAAATATAGAAATTTGTTACAAATGTTAATATTTTAAAAAGCAAAAAATTTTTCTGCCTATTTTATATTATGCCCATATTTTTATAAAAAAAATAGTATATATTATACTTATAATTCTCGTAATTACCCCTTGGCGTACTAACAGTAATGCGATTCTTCGCCTAACTGTCATTCTGAGGGCATAGCCCGAAGAATCTCATACTATGGCTAAGAATGACGAATTTATTTTATTTTTTATACGACAAGGAATAATTACGAAAAATATTAACAACATTCACAATCTTGAAATGCATCAAAAAGCAGAACTCGCGACTTCTTTCACAATATGCAAGAGTTTTTAACAATTACTTAACAAAAATTATGTAAATTTTTAGGCATGGAATGTTTAAGTGAAAAATGCCGCTCAAAGCCGGTTTTCAAATTTAAGAAAAAATAATTGTAAAAAGATTGGCATGGAACGTTTTAAATCTGTTTATTTTTTATTTCTTTATTCTATGATGAATATACAAAATCTTGGGAGCGGGGATAGATACATTTATCAATCTTTTGCTCTAAAAAATTATCAATCCTCAGAACGATTAAACAGTGAGAGACATACGTTAAAATAAGGATAGAGGAACTTATCAGGAGGTAGTGAGTCGTGTTAGAGCATGGGTATATTCAAATTTATACGGGAGACGGAAAAGGAAAAACTACGGCTGCTTTAGGATTGGCATTGAGAGCATTGGGACACGGCTGGAAAGTTCTTATTATCCAATTTACTAAAGGAGACAGCGCAACTTCTTACGGAGAAATAGTAACTTCATCAAAATTTTTACCAAATCTTGATGTTGTACAATTCGGGATGGACAGAGTATGTTATTCTCATAACGTCTGCATGGAAGATTTTAAAGAAGCTAAACGCGGATGGGAATTTGCAAAAGAAGCCATTAATTCAGGGAAATATCAGCTTATTATTCTTGATGAAATTAATATCTGTACGGCGATGAACATGATTAAGGTTTCAGATGTAAAAGATGTTCTTTTACATAAACCTGAAAATCTTGAAATCGTTTTAACCGGACGTTATGCACATCCTGAGTTAAAGGCTATGGCTCACCTTGTTACAGAAATGAAACCTATCAAACATTACTTTGATATAGGTGTTATGGCAAGACAAGGAATTGAGTATTAAAATCTTAAAAAACACACAATATAAGTTAATGTAAATCCTTTTTGTTTCAGAAAATGAAATACCGGGCAATCTAAGAAATTGGAAAGTCCGTTTTTTTTATATATAAATTTGTCATTCTGCCACCAGAATACGAGATTCTTCGAACTTTGCCCTCAGAATGACGTGGAGTCGAAAAATTCCAAATAGAATATAAAAAGTCTCCTTTCTGAAATTCAGAAGGGAGACTTCCGGGATTTTTAAATATACTATGTACTGAACATTGTAAATACTTTTTCAACGTTTTTACTTATCAGGTTCTTAACCGTATCATATTCGGTGGTCAGAGCTGATAATTCCGTATCTATATTTTTCAGTTCTAATTCCAAAGATTCTTCTTTATAGTTTAATTTGCTCTTTGTAACATTATATTCCGCTTCTGCCTGAGCTATTGCATCTTCGTCGGTTACTTCCGCAATATGAGCACTATTTGTGTAATGTCCCTGATAATAATAACCATCAGTGTTTAAAGTTGAAATAAATAACTGTCCGTTTTTCAAAGCCTGGTTAAGATAATCAGAATCAGTAACCTGTGCACGTTTTGTTGCATCAGAACAAGCACCATACATACATAAGTTATTATACAACTGGTTATAAAAATCTGCATTCAATTCATCCTGATCTGTTTGAGCCGCATCGTTTGACAAGAAGAAATAATATGTTAAATCATCTGTTATGTATACACTTTCTTTAGATGATTCTTTTTCAACGTTAAATCCTGAACTATATCCTTCCATAGACATAGCAAAATAAGTCAGGTAAGATTTTAACAGGTTTGTTAAACTTATTGAATTAACATTATTATTACCTTTGGCAATACAGTTTGAACTCTGAGCCTGAGAAATAGCATTTTGAACAGATTTATACATTGTCCCGCCAGATTTTGCAGACTCAGCACTTCCCTCCATTACTAAAACACCTGCAAACTCATAAGCAGCGTCTAATGCTAAATCAGATTCATTATCAACGTTCAAGCCTTTTATCTCATCACCGGAAACCCCATAGCCTAATAACTTTGCCATTCCCTCCAAAACAGTTTTAGCCTTTGTGGCAAAATCTGCAGTAGACATTAGTCCTGACATTTCATACTTACCGCTTAAAATATCACCCAGAGTAAGCTCTTCTATCTCATTTTGAGAAAGTGCAGTTCCATTTTTTGTGATTATAAGTTTATTAGCATCTTCTGTCTTATTAGGAGATGTTGTAGTACAGAATACATCATCGAAAGATACGGAGGTAGTTGTACTTCCACCTGTTCCAGAGGTACTGCCAGAGCCGGTAGTAGTTGAAGTAACTCCAAATAAATCCGTAAGTTTTAATGCATAAATTGCATCGCCGGCGTCATGCTTAACCCCGTTAGAATCTGTAACATCCTCTTCATAAGTAGCAGTCTGTAAGTAATTTATAAATGAAGCCGTAGGCAATGCATTTGATATTGTTTTATCTTCAATTTCTCCGCCTACACCTACTTTCGAGTACCCAGCCTCACCTAAATTTTCAATATTATTAACAATAGACCCGTCTATCTCATTTGCAACACCCAATTGATACAAAAACGCATTACGTGAACCGTCATTTGTAGAGGTTGTACTACCCATTGTAAATTTGCCGTTACCGGTAGGATCACCTGTCTTTGCATCAATAATACCAGCTTTAACAGCTGCCTGATACATATTTTCCGATAATACTATCTTACCTTGAGTATCGGTTATCAAGTACGGATCATATTCGTTTAATGCAGACGGAGTCATCATAATAGAATAAGATAAATCATAGCTTGTACCTGTTCCATCGCCGTTATTATCAGCATCCCAAACAAGTTTTGTAGCATTAAGAGAATTTTGGTATTCATCGGCAGCTTTTTGCAAATCACGTGTAACAGAAAGTTTTTGCTGCGCAATTTCCATTGAACGAAATTCGCAGTTATTCTTTCTTGCTGTTATGGCTAAAAATCTTGCTTGTGAAGCCGCCAATCCCATTGTTTTTTTAATCCTTTCTGATGGTCTTACTTGATCCTAGTCAGTCGCTGCGCTTTATTTTTGTTCTTTTGTTTTTTTACTGTTCTATTCCAGCGCTTGCGCCCAATTAGCTTTCCTTTCGATTCATCTTAGTAACAACATGTCTGTTATTCGAATTGACGACATTTTTACTTTAAAACTTTAAAAAATATGGTTATTTTGTAACGAATTATTAACATTATTTTAAATCAATAAGAAGATCATACATTTTATCAATTTTGTCTTTTACTTCTGAAAACTGATCTTTCAAATCAACAAAACTGTGGATTGTTACAAATTTTTCTTCAATTTCTTCAACAATTTCACGGTGTTTTTTCTCCAACTGTTCCGGAGTTACAAAAATCTTTTGCTGTACAAAAAACATTAGAACAACAATTATTATCGGAGAATATTCTATAATTTTTTCCATAATTTCCTTTCCTTAAAGCGTAATCGGCCAATAAAAATCAACAAGATATGAGGCAGCATCCATAGGATGAGATAAAAACTTGAGTTCTTTTGACTGCTTAATCTGCTGGTAAGTCGGAATATCTATTTTAGACGAACCCTCTTTGTATTTAAGGTTATAAATGTTATAAAGAAGTTTTTCACATTTTTTATCCACGAACAGACAAATTTCACCGTCAGCCGAGCGGACTTTTGCATTAAATGCCATAATTCTGTTTTTTATAGGAGGATTAAATGCTTTTATCTGAATTTCTACATCATACCCGTATTGCAGAAGTTTTTTCTTTATTATTACGTAATTTGTGTATTCACTTGTACAGCTTCTGTTATCGCCTGATGCATCGCCGTTTACTATAACTTTTCCTTTATGATTGGGGTACCGTCTGTAAAATTCATCACAGGCTTTTGCGGTTGTTGTATTTTCCATTGCAATTTCATCAAAATAAAAAACTTTATCATCAGTTTTATGAGCAAAAACCCAGCACATTGGATCGACGTTAAAGTCGCAAGAAATATGCAAATCCATATCTGGCTGATATGTAATATCTTTTATATTTGCATCCGTAAAATCTTTTATAACAAGCCCGTTATTGTATTGGCCGTTCTGCGCAAGAACAAAAATATTGTAATATTGTTCATCATAAAGTTTTTTCAATTCATCGCAAAAACCTTCGGGCAGATAAATATTCTGGGTTGTCGGTGCCGTAATAAGCCTGTAATTCGGAGCCGGATGCTCAATAAAGGTTTTGTAAATCCAGCCTCTTTGTAACTCGGGGTTTGTATGTCCGAAAATGCGGTATGTAAAATTTTTCCAGACTTTTTTAACTCTCTGCCTCATACGACCGAGAAGCATTTTAAAAGTGTCATAAGGAATATCAGACATTTCCTCAATCTCTACAAACCCCAAATTTAAAGACTTTAAATCTTGGGTTTGTAGAAATTGAGGAAATGTCTGATATTCCTTATGACACATTTAAAATGCTTCTCGGTCGTATGAGGCAGAGAGATAAAAAAATCTGGAAAAATTATACATACAGCAGTTTAGAACATA
>CALUVX010000135.1 GCA_944324295.1 Candidatus Gastranaerophilales bacterium | reverse complement strand
TACAGGTACCCCACGAAACCAAACACTTGTCTAAGCCCTCTGGATCCAAGCCCGAGTAGCTCAGCTGGATAGAGCAACCGCCTTCTAAGCGGTAGGTCATGCGTTCGAATCGCATCTCGGGTAAATTTTTTCTAAAAAAGAGCCTTTAATCAGGCTCTTTTTTTATTGTTTATATAATATTTGTGGAATTTACTTAGCTTTAGCAATTATATTTATATAATTTTTGAGAAAAATTTAGTTAAATTTTTAGATGCTTTTGAGCTATAGAGGCTGCTTTGATGAATATTCTCTATTACATTAAATGGAATTTTAGGAGTTACTTCATTTCTCATCCTTAAATCCCTGTTGTCTAGAGAATCTAAAAATGATGCATTGTTAATTATTCTTTCATAAAAAGGCTGGCTTAATTTTTCAGGCGATAATTTTTTCAAAGAATCAAGCTG
This sequence comes from Candidatus Gastranaerophilales bacterium, assembly GCA_944324295.1. Classification (GTDB taxonomy): domain Bacteria; phylum Cyanobacteriota; class Vampirovibrionia; order Gastranaerophilales; family Gastranaerophilaceae; genus Stercorousia. The sequence continues at coordinate 17,447 of CALUVX010000135.1, read as the reverse complement.
TTCTGCATATACATCTGCTACATGATTTTTTTCTCTATTAAAAATATCTTTTTCCAGTTGTTTTATTTTAGTATCTTTTTGCTGTATATCTGATAAAAGCTTTGTTTTACTTTCATACAATTCTGTATTTTTAGTTTGTAAATTATTAATTTCCTTTTTAGAATTATAATGTTCTATTGAAGCCCCTAAAGCAACTCCTATAATAGTACCGGATATCGCACCAATTGCACAAACATTTTTAAGATTCATCTTACTTCCTTTCTTAATATCATATCCTCTCCAGATTTAAAAATCGTAAAAAAAAAAATTTTGTTAAAGCTTATAAAATATATTTACAAATATTAATAAAAATATACTCCTTTTAAAATCCAATAGCCTAATATAGCTTTTAATCTTTTTTGTTAAATTATTCAGCAGATACGGAGGAAATTTATATGACAATGTTTTGTTTTCAATGTGAACAGACATCAAAGGGAAGAGGCTGTACTATAACAGGTGTATGCGGGAAAAAATCAGATACGGCCGAGTTACAGGATGAACTTATTAATTCAATAATAAAATTAGCAAATTGCGGAGCCAAAAATGATAAAAATACTGAATTATTAATTGACGGACTTTTTACAACAGTAACAAATGTAAATTTTGATAACAGTTCAATTGAACTTTTGATTGAAGAAATAAAAAGTTCTGTAAGTTGTGATTGGGAATTTGATATTAAAAATATTTGGAATACAAATGAAGATATCAGAAGTCTTAAATCACTTATACTTTTCGGTCTTAAAGGGATGGCAGCTTATGCACATCATGCAAGAGTTTTGGGATATAAAAACGAAGATGTTGATAATTTTTTCTATGAAGCCCTTAAAAAAATTACCGAAGATATAAGTATTGAAGAATTAACAAACCTTGTTCTAAAAACAGGTGAAGTAAACCTTAAATGTATGGAGCTGTTGGATAAAGCTAACACTGAAACCTACGGTAAACCTGTACCAACAAAAATAAGTACAAATATTGAAGCAAGACCTTTTATTGTTGTCTCGGGACATGATTTACGGGATATGGCAATACTATTAGAACAGACAAAGGATAAGGGAATAAATATTTATACTCATGGGGAAATGCTTCCATGTCATGCTTATCCGGAATTAAAAAAATATAAGCATTTTAAAGGTAATTTTGGAACTGCATGGCAAAATCAGCAAAAAGAATTTGAAAATATTCCGGCTCCGGTTCTATTTACAACAAACTGTATTATGCCGGTAAAGGAAAGTTATTCCGACAGAATATTTACAACATCGGTTGTACAATATCCGGATATTATTCATATAGACAAAAACAAGGATTTTACACCGATTATAAACAAAGCTTTGGAACTGGGAGGTTATAAAGAGTTACACAAAATGACGGGAATTAACGGTGGGGAAATATTAACAACAGGTTTTGGGCATGATACTATACTGTCAATAGCAGATAAGGTTATTGATGCAATAAAATCCGAAAAAATTAAACATATTTTTCTTGTCGGAGGATGTGATGGGGCAAGACCCGGGAGAAATTATTATACAGAATTTGTAGAAAAAACTCCTTCTGACAGTCTTGTTTTAACACTTGCATGCGGGAAATTTCGTTTTAATGATATGGATTTAGGTGAAATCAATGGAATTCCGAGACTGCTTGATATGGGACAATGTAATGATGCATATTCTGCAGTGAAAGTCGCAATTGAACTTTCAAAAGCATTTAACTGTACAGTTAATGAACTGCCTCTGACACTTGTATTATCATGGTATGAACAAAAAGTGGTATGCATTCTTTTGACACTTTTGTATCTCGGTTTTGAAAATATAAGACTGGGTCCGACATTACCTGCATTTGTTTCACCTAATATTTTGGACTTTTTAGTTGAAAAATTCAAAATTAAACCCATAACAACACCGGAACAAGATTTAAAAGAAATTTGCGGTTAAAACAAAATTGACATTCATTTGTCTGTTATGTTACGGTAGTAATTAGAAAAAATACATTTACTTTATCTAATTACGGAGGGAATATGCATAGTGATACCCCGCAAATAAATACAGGGAAAAATCTTAATCCTTGGATAGTAATGATACCGGTTATGTTATCGGTGTTTATGTTTGCACTGGATGAAACTATTTCAAACGTAGCATTACCTTATATGGCAGGGAGCTTTTCAATAAGCCATAATGAATCTACCTGGATTATTACAAGCTATCTGGTTGCAAGCGGTGTTATAATTCCTGCAGTAGATTTTTTCTCGAAACTTTTGGGAAGAAAAACCTACTTTCTTATAAGTGTAACAATTTTTACGATTGCATCAGTGCTATGCGGACTTTCAACTTCAATGCCGATGATACTTTTTTCACGAATATTCCAAGGTATTGGCGGCGGTGGAATTATGCCGATTTCACAGGCAATAATTTTTGAAATATTTCCTAAAGAAAAGCGTGCTGCAGCTATGGCAGTATTTGGATTAGGTGTTGTAATGGCGCCAATTATGGGGCCGGCACTCGGCGGCTGGCTGACTGAAACATGGTCATGGCCGTTTATTTATTTCATTAATGTTCCTTTCGGAATAATTGCATTTCACTTAATAAAACAACTTGTATTTGATCCGCCTTATGCAAAAAAACAAAAAAATGTTACTATGGATTATTCAGGATTTTTCTTTTTATGCGTTTGGCTTTTAACATTACAGATTGTACTTGATAAAGGTAATGATGCTGACTGGTTTGGAGCTGCTTGGATTTGTAAAACATTTGCAATATCTATGATGGCAATGTTAGCATTTTTCACTATTCAAATAAAAAAGAAAAAACCGTTAATTGATTTATCTATATTAAAAGATGCAAACTTCTTTTTCGGAACAATTGTTTTAATGGTGTTAATGGGTGTTATGATGGCATCTGCAGCAATACTGCCTTCCATGCTTCAGCAGTTAATGGGATACACATCATTTTTAAGCGGTATTTCAATGGTTCCAAGAGGAGCAGGTTGTTTACTGGCTACGGTAATCTGCGGCGTACTTACTACCAAAATAGGAACAAAACCGCTTATTATAGCCGGACTTATAATTCTTGGAATCGGCGGGCTGATGTTTGGGCAAATAAATACAAACATTGCTCTGGTTGACATTGCTTTGCCAAACTGCGTATTCGGACTTGGAATGATTATGGCAATGGTTCCAATGATGAACTTATCATGCAGTACATTAACAAATGATGAACAAACCAATGCGGCAGGTGTACAAAACCTTTTAAAAAATATAGGTGCTGCAGTCGGAACCTCTCTTGCGACAACAATGATTTCGCGTTTCGGACAGGTGCATCAAATGATGATGGTGGGACATTTAAATTTTTCCAACGATATCTATACACAAAAAATGAATGCACTTGCATCAACTTTTGCCTCAAGTACGGATATTGCAACTGCTGCTCACATGGCGCAGGCACAGCTTTATAACCAGCTTTTACAGCAGGCAAGTCTGTGGGGTTATGTCGAAACTTTCAGATATTTTGGACTTGCCGCATTTGTAATAATCCCGCTTGTAGTAATTTTTATACGACATAAAAAAACTGCATAATAAATATTACCCTTTTGTGTATAGAAATAACCGCTTTTCTTCTGTTTAATAAAAACAAAGGAGGGAAACAATGTTTTACAACGTATTGAAAGCCAAAGATATTATTGATTTAGGGGAAGAAAAATTCAAACGCGAAGTTTTAATGGAAGATAATGACAACAGTTTATCCGTTATTGCAATTAAAAAAAATGAAATAATTGATACACATACTTCTATCTGTGATGCGGCAGTATATGTTTTAGACGGAGAAATAGAAATGCACTTTGATGCAGAAAAATTCAAAGTTGATAAAGGTGAAATTTTGATGTTCAAAAAAGACAGAGAACATAAAGTTGTCGCCCTAAAAGACAGCAAATTTCTTTTAATAAAAATTTAAGTTCGATTTCATCGGACTTTTTTATTTAGTAAATTGTAATAAACAACGCAAAAAAATTTATTTTCGGTTTTTCTCTTGACAGGAGAATAAAAAATATGGAAATTAATAAGAATACAAATTTTACAGGAGCATTTATCCTTAAACCTAAAAATATTAAAACAAAAGAATCAATTCCCGGCATTATCAACAAAGGAAGGCAAATATTCTACGACATTAAATATAAAGGTGATGTTGTTATTGTTACCAAGGATAATTATGATACCAAGGTAAGAGATTTTATAGAGGCATCAAAAGTGAAATTTGAATATTATCCGGAAATTTCTACAAAAAGCGGCCTTGATGATCAAATCCCGTCAAAACTTGTATATTTGCTCAATATAAAAAATAATTGTGTAATAAATAATTTAAAAAAACTAAACAAATTTTTGCAGCCCAAAAACCATTTAAGCAAACAATGTGAATATTTAAAAGAAGCAACAAATACTTTAAGACTAAATATTGAAAATCCTCAAATAGATATAAACGATAAAGGAATTTTTGTTATTCGTGATGAAGCCAAAAAACGTACTATAAAATCTACCGGTTTTAAAGGCGGTTCTGCACTGGTTCATGTTATACCTGATTCTCCGGTGTATGAATCCAAAAGATATTTGGTTTATAAAAACGGAAAAGGAATTGAAAAAGAATATAATACCCCGGAAGAAATATTAGATTTTCTTAAAAAATTTAAACAAGCATTAGACACAAACTAAAACACTACAAAAAAAATTTTGTATAAAAAAACTGACAATTATCTTATATAATGGGAAATTGTCAGTTTTCATATCAGATAGAGTGACAGTATTTATTTCAAATATTGTTGAAAATAAGAATCCAGCTTATCCAAAGCCTGTCCCATATATTTAGGAACATCATATAAATCAACATGAGTTGCATCTTTTATGACAAAAAGTTCTTTTGGTTCGGCCGCTTTTGAATATGCATCATCACTAAAGTATTTTGATACGGCATTTTCACCGACAATAAACAAAACCGGACGTGGAGAAATTGTTTCAATTTGTGCAAACGGGAAAAAATTCATCATGGGAGCAAGACTTGTATATGAATACCAGCCATCAGAGTTTGGATGATAGCCGCGTTCAGAGTTTTCATAATAAGCAATGAATTCACGTGCATACTGAGGAGTATTCTCGTCCACTTTTACAGGCAAAGCTCTTATATCTTTTCTTTTTCCGCCTCTAAATTCGAGAGTTCTTTGCTTTCCAATCTCATCAAGAGTTTTCATTCTTTCTTCATAAGATACAGTATCGCCGACGCCTTGTCTTCTTGCTCTTCCCATATCATACATACTAACTGTTGCAACAGCTTTTATACGATGATCAATTTGTGCGGCACTGACCGAATATCCTCCGCCGCCGCAAATCCCGATTACCCCGATTTTATTTTCATCAACAAGAGGATAATTGCTCATAAAATCAACAGCAGCACTGTAATCCTCCACACGTATTTCCGGTACTTCTATTTTTCTCGGAGTTCCGCCGCTTTCTCCGTAAAATGATGCATCAAAAGCCAGGGTTATATAACCCCTCTCTGCAAGTTTTTGGGCATATAAGCCGGCAGTCTGTTCTTTTACTCCGCCAAAAGGATGTCCGACAATTATTGCAGGATATTTCTTATTTTTATCAATATCTTTAGGTGTATATAAATTTCCGACAACAGTTATATCTATCCTATTTTTAAACTTAACTTTTTTTACGGCAACTTTATCACTATTATGCGGCGGAGCATAAGCATAAGCTTTAAAAGCACCGAAAGTAAGACAAGCCAGTGCAGCTATACCTACTGTAAAAATCTTTTTCATGTTCATAAACAGTACCCTTTCTTTTTATCAATAATACAGTTTTATATCCTGAAAATTCACAAAATTTATAATATCATTATTAACGATTTTATAATTATATAAAGACCTGATTCTGCCCAATTATTATCTAATTCTCTCAAATCAAAAAAGTATTCCAACTTATCTAAAAAAGCTAAAAACATAAGTAAATAATCAAATTAAAATCGTGTAAATAAATGAAAATAAAAAACGGCAACCAAAGTTAATTTATATGATATATAAATAATAGTTTCCGCGTCATAATATGTAAAATTTACACAAATAAATTATACTTAAACAAAAATGAGATAAGTTTTTCGGCGGCAACGGGAATTGAACCCGTGTCAACAGAATGAGAATCTGCTATCCTAACCTCTAGACGATGCCGCTTTATAGTCGCTTATTAATTATTTACAACTATATTCTACATCAAAAAAAATTTATTGACACTGTTTATTTATACATAAATCTTCACAGAGTATTATAGGAATTTCTTCACCTGCTTTTGCATGGTACTTTAATCCAGGTGTTACCAAACCTGTAATTAAACCGACGGTTGTACCGACCGGAATACCAATTGCAAATCCAACACCTAGTTTTGCCGGATTAGGAATAAACGCAAAACCTGTTCCGGCACCCGCGCCTACTACACCCAAACCTAATGTATAAGCAAATAATTTACCTGTCGTATGCCATGGACCTTCTTTTAAAGAAGAATCTTTGGTTAAAGGTTTTGCTGACATCTGAATTGCCGTACCATCAGGAAGTATAAGACATTCAAAATTAAGATAGACACGTGCATTTTTATTTGGAATTCTTTGTTTTTCTATTCTTATAACAGTGCCGACAACTTTCGAACATGCGGGAATCAAAAGCGTTCCTTCCTGAGTGTAAATGGCTCCAGGGACAGAAAAATTTACTCTTTCACCGGCCTTTGCACATTCTGACCAAAATTTACAGTCAAATGCAACTTTAAAAACATTTCCTTTACAAATTATATTTCTTAAATTGGTAATAGTAACCATATTGCTCAATGCACCTTTTTCACAAAACATGTGTTCCTGTGCAACAACCTGTTCTTCACAAGCCACACAATCCTGAGCATGAGAAGATAATCCAACCAACAATATAAAAAATAATATAAATACTTTTTTCATAACAAGAATATAATTAAACAACTTATAAAAAATCTCTATTACCCGTGTTTACAAAAATTTGTTCTAAAAACTCTACCCTTATCGGTAATGCCAAAAACTAATAATTTATCTGATGATTACAAAAAAGGAGGGGTTATGACAAAACCGTATTTAGACAATGTTACACAAGCCTTTATTGACAATATTGAATCAAGAGGCGGCAAACCTTTATATGAAATTTCACCTGATGAAGCAAGACAGTTTTTATGTAATCTGCAAAAAGAATTTTATAAACCTATAGATGCATCTGTTGAAGATATAACAATTTTCAGCACAAATTACGGTGATATAAGCGTAAGACTTATAAAGCCGGCAGAATTAAATGAAGACAAATTACCATTAATAGTTTACTGCCATGGCGGCGGCTGGGTTATGGGCGATGCGGACGCTTTTGATATGACAATAAGGACAATTGCAAATCATACAAAATCTGTCGTTGCATTTATAAATTATCCGCGCTCGCCGGAATTTCAATATCCAGATGCTTTAAATCAAATCTATGACTCAATAAAACATTTTGCGGAAAACGGTAGTGATTACAATACAGATACAGAACGCATTGCAATTGCAGGGGACAGTGCAGGTGCAAACATGGCCGCAGCCGCTGCAATAAAAATTCAAAAAGAAGGCGGCCCAAAATTATGTTTTCAGGCTCTGATTTATCCGGTAACAGATGCCGAAATGAAAAGCGATTCTTATAAAGAGTTTAAAGACGGTCCATGGCTCACCAAAAAGGCAATGGAGTATTTTTGGGAGAGTTATCTGCCTGACAAAAACAAAAGAAAAGATATTTACGTATCACCTTTAAAGGCAGATGTAAGCGATTTATACGGATTACCGCCGGCATTAATAATAACTGCAGAAAATGATGTTTTACGAGATGAAGGTGAAGCCTATGCAAGAAAACTTATAGAAGCGGGAGTTGATACAGCCTGTGTAAGAATTAATAATACATGCCACGATTTTATGCTTTTAAATGCTTTAAGAGAAAGCAAAGCAACAAAAGCCGGATATAAACTTTTATGCAAATTTTTAAAACATTCTCTACATGATTAATATTCAATCGCAACTTTTAAGCAGCCACCCTGTTTATTTTCAAAAAATTCATAGGCTCTTTTTATATCATTAAAAGCAAATTTATGTGTAATTAAAAAGTCTGTTGAAATTCTGCCTTCAGAAATTAAATTAACAAGCTCTTTACAGTGAACCGCATCAACACCACCTGTTTTAAAAATCAAATTCTTCCCGTACATTTCAGGAAGCGGAAGGATTTGATTTTTTTTATACATTGCAACGATTGCAACAATCGCATTAGGCCGTGCAATTTTATATGAAAGTTCAAAAGTATTTTCTCCCCCAGCAGCTTCGATTACGGCATCCGCTCCGTATTTTGTAATCTCTTTAACTTTTTCTTCACAATTTTCACTGGTCATAACAAAATCTGCAAAACCGAGATTTTTTGTATTTTTAAGTCTTTTTTCATGAATATCAATTGCAATAACTTTATCTGCTCCGAGCAATTTTGCACATTGCATTGCGCAAAGTCCCACAGGCCCTGCACCGATTACAGCTATTGTATCGCCTTTTTTAATTTCACAAAGCTCAGCTCCCCAGTATCCGCTTGATAAAATATCACCGACAAATAAAGCGTTTTCAAAACTTACATTATCAGGCAACTTTGTCAAACCGTTATCTGCCAGGGGCACTCTAACATATTCTGCCTGACAGCCGTCAATTTTGCAGCCGAGTTCCCAGCCGCCTTCAACACAATTATTTATAAATCCACGTTTACAAAAAAAGCATTCCCCGCAAAAAGTTTCACAATTAACAGTAACCCTGTCTCCTTTTTTGAAATTTTGAACAGAACTGCCGGTTTCTGCAACTTCTCCAACAAATTCATGCCCGAGAACAACCCCGTTTTTTGCGGCAGGAACACACCCTCTTATTATATGCAAATCGCTTGTACAAATTGATGATAAAGTAACTTTTATAATCGCGTCGGTATCTTTTTGAATTTTAGGAAAAGGTCTTTCTACAATTTCGATTTTTCCATTCTCACAAACTAAAGCTTTCATAAAAAAAGTTTAGCACAAAAAAAGCTCCCTAAAGGAGCTTTTTCTAATCTTCACCGGGAATAGTAACCATATTGATAATAAGACCAAGAAATGCAAGGACAACCGACCCGAGAAATGCTGCCAGAAAACCGTCGACTTCTACCCCCGGAGCAATATACCCCGCAAGCATGAATAATAAAGCATTTATAACAAGGGTGAAAAGCCCGAGCGTCAAAATATTTATCGGCAGTGTAACAAAGACAATTAACGGTCTTATAAAGATATTAATAAGAGCAATTATAACTGTTACCAGCATTGCACTTTGAAAATTTTCAACATCAATTCCCGGAACAAGCCAGGCCACAAATATAATGGCAAGCGTAAATAATATCCACCTTACAATTAAAACCATACATCTTTCCTTTCTACATAAATATTTTAAAAGTTTATTGTATCGTTTTCATTACCTGAAAGAATAATATCTTGCTAAGACTAAACTTTATATGTATAATAAATTCCGTAATAAAAAATAATGAAAAGAGGCTATTATGAAAGAGAATATTTTAATTACACTTGCGGTATTAATACTTGCAACAATGTGGTTCCAAATTGCAAACACAAAAAACAGATATGAAGTTGTTACAGGCAGCAATATGATGACAATTCTTGTCGACAAAAAAACAGGTGAAACTTGGAGAAATTGCATCTGCGGAGAAAAATCAAACGTTCCCGGCTGCTGGGAAAAGATGATAACTCTGAATGCAGAACCTTTCAACAAACCTGCAGGCGAAGTTAAAGCTCTCAAAAAAATGGAGAAACTTATAAGAAAACAGGAAAAATTACAAAAAGAAATGCAAAAAAATGCTCCTGCACAACCACAAACTCCCGTTCAAAATGAACAAAAATAAAACTTTAAAAAAGGCTGAGATAATAAAAATCTTAGCCTTTTTTATTTTTATAAATTATTTCTTGTCCAAAACCTTAATTAAATGCCACCCGAATTGTGTATAAACAGGTTTTGAAACTTCTCCGACCGGAGTTTCAAATGCAGCTTTTTCAAATTCTTTCACCATCTGTCCGCGTCCAAAATAACCTAAATCACCGCCATTTCTCCCTGAAGGACAAAGTGAATATATTCTTGCATAATATTCAAAATCACCGCCGTTATCAATTTCTTTCTTAATTTCCTGAGCCTGAGCCGCAGTTTTCACAAGTATATGCTCCGCATGCACCTGAGTATATTCCTCAGCAGATACAACTCCGGTCAGCAAAAATATCATAACAAATAATTTACAAAAATTTTTAATCATAAACACATCCTATCTTTAAATTTAACTCTTAACTATTGCACGGCAGAGCTAACCCTGTTGCGTCCGCTTCTTTTTGCATCATACAAAGCTTTGTCTGCATCATCAAACATTTCCCAAGGTGTTTCAAAACCGGTGTTTGAACTTACTCCTATACTAACGGTAACCTTCAAATCTTGTCCATGAAATTTGAAATCATAATTTTCAATAAATTTTCTGAGCCGTTCAAGTGGTATAACAGCTGTTTGGAACGGCGTTTCCGTCAAAATTACGGCAAACTCCTCTCCTCCGTATCTAAAAACCATATCTGTCTGTCTGAATGTATTAAGCATAATATAAGCAAGTTCTTTTAAAACATAATCACCGCAGGAATGTCCGTATTTGTCATTAAAATTTTTGAAAAAGTCAATATCAATAATTGCAAGACTCAAACTGCTTTTATATCTCTGAGCTCTCATATATTCACGTTTTAAATTACTCTCAAAATGCCTGCGGTTATAAAGCTTAGTCAACGCATCAGTAACTGTCATCTGCCTTGTCTGAGAATACATAAAATTTATTTTTTTTAAAACTTCATCCTTATTGACATCCGGAATATCAAAATTTCTTATAATATCCTGAATATTTTGCTGAATTTGATCAAGCACCTCGGGGGGGATTTCAAAATCTGTTGTTTTAAGATCTATATTTTCCATAACCTTTCACCTTATCTCATAATAACAAAAATATTGAATACAATCCATTTTTTTGTTAAAATTAATGAGAATTATGAAACTGACAGCGCAAGAGATGCTTAACAAATTTTCAAATAATTCCTCTCACCCGATTGAGGTGCGAAGAATTGCCCTTATGATTTTTGAAGAAGCAGGCAAAAAAATTTTTGAAATGGGTCCCAGAGAAAAAGAATACCTTGAAGCCGCAGCATTACTCCATGATATAGGCTATTTTAAAGAAACCAAAGGACATAACAAGCACTCTATGCACATGATTATAGATAACGGGCTTGAAGGCTTTAATGACAAAGAAACAAAAATAATCGGTTGTATTTGCAGATATCACAGAGGCGGACTTCCCGACAAAATTGAGCATGAGGTTTATAACACACTTGAAAAGCAGGAACGTAAAACAGTAAAGCGTCTCGGCGGAATTTTAAAACTCTCGGACGGGCTTGATAAAGATCATGCCAGACTTATTGATGATATAAAAATCATTTATGATTGTAAAAATCAAATTGCTGAATTAATATTAACAGCTCAAACCCAAAAACCTGATATCAGAAGCGCAATACGGAAACGTGATCTCTTTGAAATCGGATTCAAATGCCAGAGTGTAATAAAATTCAATGATTAACATATTGTAAATTTTTTGTTACATTTTTCTTATTTTTGTAACATTTCTTCATGAAAAATACTTTATATATATAAGGGAAAAATTGAAAGGCTTACAACAATCCGAAATTACACACGGAAAGTCGTAAGATATGGTAAAAGTCATGAGTTTCGATGTAAATGTTTTGAGCACAAAACCGGTAATCAAAGCAGCGGCATCTATGCAAAATGACGGCGGTGCTGGTAACCTCGGTTACATGGCTCAAGGAGAAAAAGAAGAAAAAAAAGAAAGAAGATATTTGGATGAAAGTATCTTTATGAAAAAAGATGAAGGCGATATCTTCACTTTTGAAAAAGAACCCGAAATACCGGAAGAAAAATCATTAATTGCAAAATTCATTGAACAAATTTTTACGGCAGTTAAAAAGGTTTTAAGTAAAAAGTAAAAATCAGGTATTAAGTTCTATATCAAATCTTTTGCGACCTTATAAAGCATATTAAGATGCTTATTGTCCAGCAATTTTACTATCTTTAGCAATCTCTCTTCCTGTTGTTCGCGTGTCAACTCATAATCAAAATCAAACAACTCGGAATACCCGACATTCAAAGCAGAGGTGAGCTTTTCAATAACATCACATGAAGGAAAACTTTTTGCTGTCTCCAAAATAGAAATATAACGAAAATCAACACCAACAAGCTCCGCAAGCTGTTCTTGTGTAAGTTTTCTTGATTTCCTCAAATATTTCAAATTTCTCGCAAATTTTTCTTTAAACATAAATCCTCTTTAACAGTTTATAAATTAATTTGTAATTTTATTACTAATTAATTAAAGGAATAATATTGACATTTTTCTAATTAATATATAGAATTTCATGTTATAATTTAGAATTATATGTTTGAATTTCAATATTAGGATTAGCAAAATGGCGAAAATAAGTGTAATTGTCCCGGTATATAACAGTGAAAAGTTTCTTGAAAAATGCCTGAACAGCATAATTAATCAAACATTTAAAGATATAGAAATTATCTGTATAGATGACGGGTCATCAGATAAAAGTCTTAATATACTAAAATCTTTCGAAACAAAGGATAAACGTATAAGAATTTTGACACAAAAAAACATGGGACCGTCATGCGCCAGAAACAAGGGATTAGAAATTGCAACGGGCGAATATGTCGGTTTTGTAGACTCAGATGACTGGATTGATTTGGATTTTTATGAAAAACTCTATAATACCGCAAAAAAATATAATGCAGATATTGCCGTTGGAGGAATAAAACGTCTGAAAAGCTATAAGTGGAAATACCATCTCAAAATAGAAAAAGAAGAATTTACCGATGATACAAACAAAAAATTTATACTATGTGATGTGCCCGACAAATGTTATCCTGTAAATAAAATTTACAAACTTGTAAAACTTAAACAATTTAATATATTTTTTGAGCCTAATGTATATTTTGAAGACAGATACTTTACGGCACAAGCTCTTGTTTACCTCAACAGCCTTGTTACTGTCCCTAATGTTTACTATAACTATTGGACTAATCCAAATTCCATTGTAAAAACAAAATCTGAAAAGAAAGTAGAGGATTCTATATACACAAAAGAAAAAATGATGAAGTTTTTACATGATAATAATATTCATATAATCCATGAAATTAAAAAATTCAAATTTTTTGGACTTACATACTTAAAAATCAAATATTACAGAGATAAAAAAGAAATAAAAATATTTAATACAATAAAAATAACGGTATAAATTTAGGACTTATATCGCAGTTTAACACTAAACAACATCTTAAATGTCTCCCTGAACTTGTTTCAGGGTCTAGCAACACAGAGAGATTCCGAAACAAGTTCGGAATGACTGTATTTTGAATACATTTAGTTTAAACTGCGATATAATTCCTATAAATTTGTCCTTTACAAATAAATTTCATAGACTACAATTAATTTATTGTTTATATACCCCTCTATAAGATTTGAAAGGACAGCTTTATGAAAATCGGATTTAAACCCCAAAAATTAGTACAAAACCTTGTACTTGAAAAATTTTCTGATAATGGAAATTCTTTAAAAAGAATTATTGAAATCCCCGGAAAACAAGCAAAAACAGTAGAACTAACTTATAAAAGAGCTGACTTTATGCCAACACAATGGTATGTCGCAAACTATAATGTTATGAAAAGAGACGGCCAAAGTACTATTGTAAAGTCAATGAATTCAACAAAAAGTTTCCCGGATGACATTCACACAAAAATACAACGATTAGGACGTACGGGAAAACCCGAGGAACTTACAATTGATATTAAAAACGGTGATGTTAATAAAACAGTAAAACCAATTAAAAATATAGAAAGAACCGGAGTCTAAACTTCGGTTCTTTCATAATTATTCAAAATATAATATTTATGGTATTATTTTCCTATGGAAAAGAAAATAAAAATCGGACTTATAGGGCTTGGTACAGTCGGCTCGGGTGTATTTAAAACTTTAAAAAATTTTAATAACGTTGAAATCGTAAAAATTGCGGTTAAAAATATTAATAAACCGCGTAATATTGAAGGGTTTGATCGCTCTTTACTTACCGATAATCCTTATGAGATAGTGAACAATCCGGAAATAGATATTGTTGCGGAACTTATAGGCGGACTTGAACCTGCATTTAATTTGATATCAGAAGCTATAAAAAACGGAAAACATATTGTTACAGCAAATAAAGAACTACTGGCCAAACGCGGTGAAGAAATTTTTTCAATTGCCGAAAAATATAATAAAGTAATTCTTTATGAAGCCGCAATAGCAGGCGGTATACCAATTATCATGCCTGTTAAAACTATTCTTGCGGGCAACAAAATTAATCATATTGAAGCAATCGTAAACGGAACTACAAACTACATTCTTACAAAAATGGATGTTGAAGGCGCACAATATTCGGATGTTTTGAAAGAAGCACAAAAACTCGGTTATGCAGAAGCAGATCCTACAGGCGACGTTGAAGGTTTTGATGCTGCATATAAAATTGCAACTCTTGCATCTATAACATTTAACAAACGTATAAAAATCGAAAATGTATACAGAGAAGGTATTACAAAAATTCGTGCGGAAGATATGAAAGCAGCCAACGATTTGGGATACAAAATTAAACTCATTGCATCAGCTCATCTTAATGATAACGGAGAAGCAGATGTCAGGGTGCATCCTATGCTTGTTTCAAAAAAATCAACACTCGCACATATAGACTTTGTAACAAATGCGGTATCATTGAGCGGACATCCTGTCGGCAGCATTACGCTATCAGGGCCCGGAGCCGGAGAATTTCCGACTGCAAGCTCGGTTGTAGGAGATATTCTGGCAATAGCCGCAGAATTAAACACTTCTGACTACATTCTGCCGATGATGAGATGCAGACATTCTGAAAATGCTGTTATGGTTGATATTTCAGAAACAACAAACAAATATTATATATCAATTAATGCCAGAAATAACAAAGGTGTTATAGGCAAAATAGGTACAATTTGTGCAGATAATGACATAAGCCTTGCAAGTATTGTACAAAGATGTGTTTCTGATGACAATACCGCAGATATTACGGTAATCACAGAACTTGTTAAAGAAAAAAATATGCAAAATGCAATAAAACAAATTGAAATAGACGGAAACAAAGTCAACAGCCTAATAAGAGTTCAGGTGTAACAATACCCTCTCCTGAATTTCGAGAACATTGGTTCAAACATTAGAACCACTGGCGATAGTTAGAGAAAGTCTTTTTAAATAAATTGCATTAGAAGAATTTTTGTACTAAAATCAAGCTGTAATAATTGGAAAAAGGGAAGTTTATGTATTACAAGGGTTTAATCAACACATTCAGAGAATATCTGCCGGTAACGAAAAGTACACCTGTTATAACTTTAAATGAAGGCAATACACCTTTAATTAAAGCCGATAATCTTGCAAAAAAAATCGGACTTGAAGCTGAAATTTATTTAAAATTTGAGGGCTGTAACCCGACAGGCAGTTTTAAGGACCGCGGGATGACAATGGCTGTGTCCAAAGCAAAAGAAGCCGGCTCAAATGCTATTATCTGTGCATCAACAGGCAATACTTCGGCATCAGCTGCCGCTTATGGTGCAAAAGCAGGAATGAGAACTTTTGTACTTATACCTGACGGTTACATTGCACTTGGGAAACTCTCGCAGGCAATGATGTACGGAGCTGAAATTATTGCAATTCAGGGAAATTTTGATGAAGCTCTTGAGATGGTTCGTAAAATTTCAGATAACTATCCGATTACCCTTGTGAATTCCGTTAATCCTTATAGAATTGAAGGCCAAAAAACGGGAGCTTTTGAAATCTGCAATGCTCTTGGACAGGCTCCTGATTATCATTTTATCCCTGTGGGAAATGCCGGCAATATAACAGCTTACTGGAAAGGATATAAACAATGGCATAAAGCAGGCAAAATTTCCACTTTGCCTAAAATGATGGGCTTTGAGGCAGAAGGAGCTGCTGCTATTGTCAAGGGAGAAAGAATTATGCACCCCGAAACTCTTGCAACCGCAATCCGTATCGGAAACCCCGCAAGCTGGAAATTTGCGGAAGCAGCAAGAGATGAAAGCGGCGGAATGATTAATTTTGTAACTGATGAAGAAATTGTAAAAGCATACAAAATGATAGCATCTACAGAGGGAATTCTTGCAGAACCGGCCAGCGCTGCGTCTGTAGCAGGGTTAATCAAAGTAAAAGATAAGGTCAAAGAAGGTTCAAAAATCGTTTGTATACTAACAGGTAACGGCCTGAAAGATCCTGATAATGCAATAAAATATTCAAATTCAGATGTCAAAAAGACGCCTGTTGATATGACAGAAATTCTAAAAGCGATGAAAATATAAAATTACTTGCCCCTTAAATCTTCTGTTATAATACCGCCAGAACCGCGGTCAATTTCACGTTTAATGGGCTTGTCATTTTCATCATACCAAGTTTTTACAGTACCGCGTTCAACTATTTTTTCTATCCTTTTTCCGTTTTCATCAAACTGCATATATGTTGTAATATTACCCGGAAATGAGGTTATTATTTCTGATTTTTTTTGCCCGTTATCATAATAGTCATAATCATGTTCATCTTTTGTTGCGAGAACATTATGCTCGTCATAAACAGAATCGTTTTTATAAATTATTTTCCCGAATTCATCATAATGATGGCAAACCTCAAAATTTCTATCCCGTGCATAATCCATGATAAGTCGATTTTTCTTGTTATAACTCCTGAAAATTAAGGCTCCGTCAGGGCATTTTTCGTAAACAGACAGTCCAAACTCAGTTTGTTGTTCTATAACCTGAGTACCGTCAGGCTTTATATAAGAAGGTGCCATCGGGTCTTTATTTTCTTTTTTCTCAAACGGGTTTACAAAAAAACTTTTAGTCATAATATTCATTATAACGTAAAAATTTCTTATATCTTTAATATAATCATCCATTCGGATTAAATTATGGTATAATTTTATTATGAAAAAGATCCTTCTTCTTTGTTTAATATTTCCGTGCATGGCTGTATCGGCAAATGAAATAACCGAAGATTATTTTGACATAGCAGCGAATTATGCAACATACGGACAATACAAAGAAGCGTTAGTATACATAGACAAAATTCTGCAAATTGAACCTTCGAATAATGATGTCTTGGACATAAAAGCTGTT
>CALUVX010000134.1 GCA_944324295.1 Candidatus Gastranaerophilales bacterium | reverse complement strand
GCTTTTCCAAATTCGGAAATTATATAATCGTATTCCGGTTCTGCAACATCTTCCGGAAAATCAATTCCGGCAATAATTTTTGAAAGAACATCAAAAATATCTTTTCTGATTTCTTTAATTTTAGAGCTTAAAACTCCCGATAAATTTTTTGCTGATTGTTTTGCAAAATCTCTGGTCTTTGCGTGAATTAAGTCTGCAACAGCTTCGGCCTGCGACAAATCCATTTTCTTATTCAAAAATGCGCGTTTTGTAAATTCCCCGCGTTCTGCCATACGCGCTCCGTTTTTGAGGACAACATCAAGAATATTTCTGACAACATTAATCCCGCCGTGGCAGTGAATTTCGATAACATCTTCTCCTGTATAGCTGTGCGGATTTTTGAAAGGAAGAAGCAAAACTTCATCAATTTTTTTACCTTCGTCAATAACCCAGCCGTGAGAAATTTTTCCGGCTTCAAGATTGTGTTTTGAGTAAATTTTATCAACTATTTCAAAACTCTTGTCGCCTGAAATTCTGATAACTCCAACACCTCCCGTGCCTATTGGTGTTGCTATTGCAGCTATTGTATCAAATTCCTGTAAGATATTCATAGTTTGATTATAACGCAAACATGTTTGTACACTTGAAATTGTTATAGAATATGTTATAATAATTATATAGGGAAACGGCTTTAAGAATTGCCGTTCTTAAAACCGTTCTTCACTCCCTATCGTTTGATTTTGAGCACTATGATTATCACTAAGATAAGCCATAGTGCTTTTTCAGTTATACTGAATATCAACGTCATCACCTTCTTTTCGGCCGATTTCTTCACAAAATGCGTGTGCCGTAAGAGGTATGCGGAGCTTACCCTATTATAATTGTATTAAAAAATAATATATAATGCAATATTATTAAAAACGGGCTTTGATAAAGCCCGTTGATAATTTAAAAATTAAACATACTGTTTTGCAATTTGTAAAGCTGCTGAGGCTGCCATTCCGTATGGCCCCATTGTGCTCAAAACACCCGATGCAAGGTTTGCGTAATTGCCGAATGTGCTGCTTGATGAGTTGTTTGCGGCATAGGCCTGAGCATTATATGAGTTTCCGGATGAACTGTTGGCCTGTGATGCTGAAGTATAGTTCAAAATATTTGAATTCATTTGATTTTGTATATCCTGTAAAAATCCAAGATATGTATACCTTTGAGCTAATTCATTGCTAATAAGCTCATCTTGTTTGGCAAGAACATCCTGTGCCAGATTATTTATTGATTCGGCACGGTTTGCTTCTATAGAATTCAGATTATCCATGAATACTGAATTGTCAAAATTGCCGAAACGTGAAGCAATATCAGTTTTTAAATCGTCTAACATCGGTTCATAAATATTATTTATTATTTTTTGTCCGTTCAATGTATAAGCATCAAGCTGTGATTGAAGATTTTGTTTGGTATTTTCATCAAAAACATTTACTGATGCAAGCGAATCTGCAAATGATTTTTGTGCGTAATCATAAGCCCTTTTTTCATCGTCTGACATGTTGTAGTCCGTAATTACGTTGTTTTTCTTTTTATAAGTTGTGGCTTTTGTCGAACCATTAACGTTTATAGTACCTGACGAATATGAAGGGTATTTTGAGGATTTTCCCATTTTTGTTCCTTTCCGGACAAAAATTTAATGAGAATTTTAAAAGGCGTTGATATAATATTATAACACGTGTTTTTAAAATCTGTAAAGTAATTTTTGTTTGAGCTATAATATGGCTATGGAAAATTTGGATAAAATAAACGAGCTTATTAATTCTAAAAAGTATACAGAGGCTAAAAAAGAGCTGGAGACTTTAATTCATGGGGATGAAAAAGATGTTGAAGCATTAAAACTCCTTGGTTTATGCCATATTAATCTTAATGAATTTAAAGAGGGGCAGGCCGTTTTTGAAACTGTTGTAAAATACAAGGATGATGCAACAAGCTGGTTTTATCTTGCAAGTTGTTATGACAATCTTGATGATTATTTGCATGCAATTTCTGCTTACGAGGAAGTATTAAGACTTAGAAGCAGTTATGTTGATGCGTATAAAAATCTGGCCATTGTTTATGTAAAAAATAAAGAACCTCAAAAAGCTGTTGACACTGCAATAAAAGCTCTTGATTACGTGAAAGATGATTATACTGTTTACTATATAGCGGGAACTGCCTGTATGGCTTTGAAAAAATTTGAACAGGCTGTAGAATTTTTAGAAAAAGCATTGGAATTAAATCCGGAGCATTCACAGCTTTATAACAATCTCGGAACATGTTACGTTACTATAGGGAATCTTGACAAGGCTTATCTTAATTTTTCTGAAGCGGCTCGTTTGGATTCTGAAAATTCAATAACTTTTTTCAATATAGGCTCTGTCTTGCAGTTGCAGAATAAGCATAAAGAAGCGTGCGAATTCTTTAGAAAAGCATATTCTATTGAAGCACAAGACAATTATCTTATTGCACTTGCATTGTCTGAGGTTAAGTCAAATCAGATTGAAGAGGCGATTAAGCATTATAAAATTCTTGTGTCGCATCATCCGGCCAAATCTAATTTTCAATACAATCTTGCTTGCTGTTATGATGCCGTAGGAGAATATGCAAGCGCGATTACAATTCTTGCACAGCTTGTACTTTTAAATCCGAAATCTGTTTCCATGCTCAGAAAACTTGCCGGTATTTATATTAAAATTCATCAATATTCAAATGCGAAAGTTTTATATGAAAAAATTCTAATTCAGGGTAATGTTTCACCCGAAATATATTACGAATTTGCTCATCTTTGCGTTAAAACAAATGATATGGACAAGGCAGAGAAGATTTTGAAAAAAGTTGTTGACCTTAATCCGGAATTTGCAATGGCACATAAGGATTTAGGGGTATTGTATTTAAGTAAAAGATTATTTGATTATGCACAAGATGAATTTAATAAGGCTTTAGAACTTTCTCCGGATAATTTTGAAGTTCTTTTTGAATACGCAAATTATCTCCATGCAACTACGGATTTTGCAAAGGCTGATGAGTATTATCAAAAATCATTGGAGGTTAATCCACATGATGCGGATGCTCTTGCCTTTTCTGCCTTGAATAAAATTCATTTAAATGAACTTGATAATGCATACGAGCAGATTACTCATGCAATTGAACATGATACAAATAACGGGTTTATGTATTTTATTGCAGGAAAAATAAGATATATCCAAAAGATGTATGAAGATGCCAAAATGTATTTTGTGAAATCTTATGAATTGGAAAAGACTTATGATTGTGAGCACATGCTGGGTTTATGTTACTATGAACTTGGAAACTATGAACAGGCAAATGGTATTTTTAAGCACATGCTTGAAAAAAATCCGCTGAATGTTAATCTTCTTTTAAACAGCGCACACTGTTATGAGAAATTGGGTGATAAAGATTCGGCACTTGCCGTTCTGGATAAGGTGGTAGACACTTTCCCGGAATGTGAAGAAGCTCAGGAAATGATTAGAGCTATTTCCTAGCAAAAAAAAATTTTTTCATGTTTTTTGTAAATGGTTAATTAAAATAAGGATAAAGTATATGCGTATTGAGAGAATTTCATTTGCATCATCAGCTGTAGGGGCTAAAAATATTGATTTAAAAAAGAAGGAAAATCCTGAAAAAAATGAAAACGTAAAATCAAATAATACTTCAAAATATATTGCCGGTGCGGTTGCAGGTGCAGCAGTATTAACAGGTATGGTTATCGCAGGACGCCGAGGTTATCTTGGTAACAAAGTTCAAAAATTGCTTGGCAGCGCAGAAAAAATGAAGAGCAAAACTAATACAATTAAGATACAGGATGCTGATGATACTATAAAAGCAGTTGTGAAACGTCAGGAAACGTCGGATATTATTAATGATGGTAAAAAAACAGGTGTTGTAATAAAGGATTATGAAAATGATAATCTTGTTTTGACAACTACAAAAACTCTTGATGAGAATGGTAATATTGTTCGTATAGATGAAAAATATGCCGGTGTAAGAAAAATTGAAATCAGGAAAACAACAGTAAATCATAATAATCATGACTATACTGTATGGCGATATTTTGAAATTCCGGAAAAAGGTTCGGGTAAATCAATTAATTTTAAGTTATACGACAATAATGATTATTCCTATGATTTAATATGTGTGCATCCTAATGAAATTGAGGATATTAAACAGAAACTTGCTGAAAATGGGGTGAAATTCGGCAAGTGTTTAACAAATTACGGGAGTTAAATAATTTTCATCAGATTTTTGTTTAATCTTGACAAAATTTCCAAAGTATTTTTCATTGGTTCTTTTGTTATGCTGTTAATATCTGCTTCAAAATTCTCCGGAATTTTTTTGCAGTGTAATTTTGTATATTGAACAAGTCTTTTTTCTCCGGGATGTAATACTTTATTTGCGGCAAATAAAGTATCAAAATAACTTGCAACAAAAGCTGCTATTCTATGATTCAGGCTTACATAATCTTCTCTTTTGATGGCTTTTTGAACCTGTTCATAGAAAGATGCCGATATTTTATTTTTTAACAGAGGCAGATTATTGTTAATAATATTTTTGGACAACTGCTCCGGATACTCTCCGCTTACTTTGGTTTGTAAATTTTTGTACCAGCCTTCAGGATCATAAAGCGGCTTGGAATTTTTTACGTTGAAAACAAAGCAGGTAGAATATCCAACAGAAGGATAATGTTTTACCCATGTATTTTCAATACTGTTTTCAATCCATTCTCTTGAACGATACATAACATCAAATTGTATTCCGGAATCTTTTAAAATCCACTCATCGCCAGGACCGAAAAATTGATTGTTAATTTCAAATTTATCAGCATATTTTTTTGCAATTTGTGTACGTTTATCTAAATCAATATCTTTGTCCGAATAAATATAAACATCATAATCAGATGTACTGTCTGCACTTTTAGCGGTTCTTGAACCCGCGAGAGCAATTGCTTTCACATCAGTAATGTTTTTAAAATTATCTATAATAGGTCCGATAATTTTCATGTAACTTATATTATTATAAACAACAAAAAAAGCCAACCTGTATATAAAATTGCAAATCAGCTTTTTTAAAAAATTGTTATATCTTTAATAATGTCCTGTTTGTTTCAGATGCTTTTATACCAAGCCTAGAACTTTTTTGTACCAAGAGAAAGTTTCTACTTCAATACCGTTGAAAGTTGTTTTCAGGCATTGATTTTTTAAGTAGTTTTCAAATTCATCATTGAATTTTGATTTTGTTGTTTTGTTTTTTGTAGTTTTAGATGCTAACACTGTCATAGACCTACTCCTTTTTGTTCTGTTTTTAGTTACCCCATATATAATTCATGTTAAAATTATAACATATCTTGACAAGTTTTTCTAGTGGCATAGATTTCTGAAATCATCAAAATTTATGCCCTGTGTGCAAAAAAATGATGTAAATTTTTGTAAATAATTAAGGATACAATATCGACTTCCAAATATTACATGTTTTTTTTAAAAAACGCAATTAGTCATAGGGGTAATTTTTATTTTTTGAAAATTTTGTTTTAATTTTTTTGTGTTACACTTTATCTATGATTTTAATTGGCGAAAATATTCATGTTATTTCAAAATCTGTTAGAGAGGCTCTATTAAAACGTGATGAAAAATTTATTCTGGAACTTTTGAACATCCAGGCAAATATGGATTATGCTGATTTGAATGTGGGCCCCGCAAAAGGCGAATTGCAGGGAATTTTTTCTTGGCTTGCCCGACTTGTTGAAGATAAGACGGATTTGGATATTTCTTTTGATACTTCAAATTTTGATGAAATGAAAAGCGGGCTGGAAGTGTGTAAACGTCGGACATTTCTTAACAGTACATCTTCTGATGAACCAAAGTTAACTAATATGCTTGACTTAGCACTGAAATATGACAGCAATTTGGTTGCACTGACTTTGAGTAAGGAAACCGGAATTCCGAAAACTTCTGACGGAAGATTAGAAATTGCTTTTAATATTTATGAAAAGGCTTTGGAAAAAGGTTTTAACTGTGAAAAGCTGTTTTTTGATCCTCTTATTTTGCCCGTATGTGTAGAGCAATCTCAGGGAATTGAGGCCTTAAATACTATCAAAATGATTAAGGAAAGTTTTGACCCGCCTGTAAAAACAGTTATTGGTCTTTCTAATATTTCTAACGGCTGTCCGAAAGAATTAAGGCCGTTAATAAACAGGGTTTACGCATGTCTTGCATTCGGCGCCGGACTTGATGCTGCAATTATAGATGCAAAGGATACGGAACTTGTGAGAATTTTAAAAATGCTTGATTTGAATTCGCCTGAGAATGATATTGACAGGCTTTATATTAAACTTGCAGATATGGTACATGATTTTGGCGAGCTTGAGGATGTAGATTTTGACAGAAATTGTAAAAAACAGTCAGAAATTATAAAAACTGCAAAAATTTTGCTGAATAAAAAAATTTATTCGCATAGTTTTACACAAATATAATTTTTTGTTATAATATTGTTACGGCAAGAAATGATTAGGAGAGTGGTATTATTAATAAGAAGTTAATATTTTCGGCACTTTTATCTTTGGTTTTATCGGGAGCACAAGTTAATGCAATGCCGCCTGAGGCTAATTCTTTATATCAGCAGGCATGTTCGGCTGAATATAAGGAGGATTATAAAACGGCTGTAGATAAACTTTTACAGGCTTTAAGCCTTTCAAATAATGATGTGATGATTTACACAAAACTCGCTGGTGTATACAGTGAAATGGGCGAGTATGATAAAGCATTGGAAACTTATGCTAAAGTTGCGGAACTGAAACCTTCTGACGGTTATATATATTTAAGTGTCGGAAGTATTTATGAAAATCAGGGAAAATACCAGGATGCTTTGAATGCTTACAATAAAGTTGCCGAAATGTGTCCTGAATATTTGTACAACTATTTGAATATTGCAAATGTCCAGTATCAGTTAAGAGATTACAAATCTGCAATTGAAAATTATAACAAATTTTTGTCTACTTATTCTCAGCATATTGAGGCCCGTGAAAATCTTGCCGCATCTTATATAAACAGCGGTGATTATACAAATGCTGTTAATGAATATGAAAGTTTGTACAGGCGTAATCCTGTAAGTTTTAAGGATTTTTCAAATTACGGTCAGGCATTATTCCAGGTAAAGGATTATCAAAAGGCATCAGAATTTTTAGAAAAAGCTGTTGATGCAAATCCTGAAAATACATCGGCTCATGTAAGTCTTGCTCTGTCTTATCAAGAACTGGGCAAAAATGATTTGGCTCTTGCTCAATATGATGTTGTGTTCAGACAACAACCTGCTCTTAATTCTATACGTTTTGATTATGCAAATCTTCTTGCAGAAATGGGACAGGATGATGCAGCTGTTGCAAATTATAAAATCTATATTGCAAATTATCCTGATGATGCAAGAGCATACCAGAATATCGGTGTTGTTTATAAGCGTCTGAATAAGCTTGATGATACTATCTCTAATTATGAGAAAGCTCTTGCTCTTCAAAAAGATAAAAAGGATATTGATCTTGTTGAAGATTTGGCACAGTGTTACCATTTAAAGAAAGATTATCCGAATGCTTTAAAATACTATGATGAAGTTTTAGCGGTTAAAAAAGATGATTATGACGTGAAATATAATAAGGCTCTGGTTTTGCATGCAATGAACAATTACAATGATGCAATTGCTATTTATACAGAACTTTTGAAACAGAAAGCAGAACCGGCTGTTCAGAATAATTTAACCTCTGCATTACTCGCTCAGGCTGATGAATATTTGAAAGATATGAATTATTCTCTTGCAACGGAAACTTATGAACGTGCTATTCAGGAAGGGGCAAAGGATAGCTCTGTGTATTTTGGCCTTGCCAAATCATATAGAGCATGCAAATTGAATGATAAGGCTGCTGAAAATTATGAAAAAGCTATATCTTTATCTCCTGACAAAACTGAGTACAGTAAAGAATATGCAGAATTTATTGCATCAATAAATAAGGCCTCTGATATTCAGACAAATAACGTTGACGGTGCTGTATCGGAAGGCGGTATAAAAGAGATTTCGCTGTCTATGGATTCCGCCAAAGAGGCAGAAGCATCTGACGCTGAGGAAAATAAAAATTTGATTGCATTGGGTGATGCTAATTTTAAAAAAGATAATTTTGATGAAGCAGTAAAAAATTATCAGGATGCTTTAAAGCTTAATCCTTCGGATGAAGTTACTCTTTTGAAAATTGGTAATATTTATTATAATGCGAAACAGGATAACAAAAATGCGATTAATTTTTATAAAAAAGCAATTGTCGTAAATCCGAATTATACTGACGGCTGGTTTAATCTCGGACTTGTTTACGCAAATGAAAATAATAACGGCAAAGCAAAAGAATGTTTCCATCGTGTTATAACGCTCAACCCTAATTACGGATATGCATATTACGCCCTTGGGCTTGCGTATGAACAAGACGGTAATGAAAAGGAAGCTTTGAATAATTATAAAATTTTTCTGACTCATAACAAAGATGAGGCTGTTGCAAAAACAGTTCAGGAAAAAATTAAAAATCTTGAAAAATGAAAAAATTAATTTATTTATTTTCAATAGTTTTAATACTTGTAACTGCGTCAGCCTGTACTCGTGATAAGGCCGGGATTTTATTCAATAAACAGCCCATTACCGAAAAGAATATTTATGATTATTCGACGAATTTTCCGGTTGGTTCAAGAATATATTATGTTATTCTGATGCCAAAAAAGGTTGAATCAAGATATATATATATTCAGGTAGTAAAAAAGGATAACGATTACGGCAGGCTTGGCTATAAATTAATTCAGACAAGAAATATTCGTTTGAAAGATGAAGAAGTACATTATTTTACCGACTATCTGGTTTTGAATGAAAGCGGGTATTATTTTATGAAAGTTTATTCAAAAGATAAACCTCAAAAAGTTCTTGCTGCGGCAGAATTTTATGTAAGAAATTAATTATATCCCTGCATAAATCTGAAAACGTTATTAACGGTTAATTCTTCTTCTGATTTCCCGTATATTATTTTCAAACAATTATACAATTATTCTTCTGAATTTTTGTCATCTAACAGACTTGTCTGTGATACATTGTTTTGTGCTTCCTGAGCATCCATTGCTGCAACATCTTTTTTGACCTGTTCATCTTCATCAGGGTTTAGGATTTTATTTACGGAAACAACAGTATCATTGTCAGTTAAATTCTGTGCTCTGACTCCTGTTGCAGGACGTCCCTGACGGGAGATTGAACCGGCATTCAGTCTTGTTACAACCCCGTTTGCTGTTACCATCATAATGTCATCTGATTCTTTTACGATAGTCAGGGCAACAAGTTTTGATGAAGTTGATTTGAATTTAGTTGCGATAAGGCCTATTCCGCCTCTGTTTTGGCTTCTGAATTCTGATAATTTGGTACGTTTGCCAAAACCGTCAGATGTTACAACAAGTAAATCAGCATCGTAGTCTCTTGGAACAATGTCGCATCCTACAATTTCATCACCCGAGCGTAATTTCATTGAAGTTACACCTCTTGCACTTCTGCCTAAAGGTCTTAAATCTTCAATCGGGAAGCGGATTGCCATACCGCAGGAAGTTCCGATAATGATTTCATCTCTGGCTGTTGCAAGTTTTACCCAGTCAAGTTCATCGTTTTCTTCAAGACCTATTGCGATAATTCCGTTTCTTCTGATATTTGAGAAGTTATCGAGTTCAATACGTTTGATGTAGCCTTTTTTAGTCAGCATAATCAAATTCAAATCATGTGAGAAGTTGCTTACAGGAACAACTGCCGTAATTCTTTCATCCT
>CALUVX010000133.1 GCA_944324295.1 Candidatus Gastranaerophilales bacterium | reverse complement strand
CATTTAATTTTGCTTCATGTAGAATTGAACTTGTCGAAAGAAATAAGCCCCCATCGTCTAGAGGCCTAGGACAACACCCTTTCACGGTGTAGACAGCGATTCGAATTCGCTTGGGGGTACCATTTATAAAAGAGGCTAAAAGCCTCTTTTTTTATACAGATTTTGATATGTACTCACAAAATATTTGTTTAATAATCTAAGATATATTCTTATTCCTAATTATCACTCAACATACAAAAAATAGAATTAACTTGTCATTTTGAGCCTATAATATTAGCTCGGGCTATGCCCTCAGAATGACAGCTAGGTAACAAATCCTATAACTGTTCTGTAAGTTTAGTTTTTTATTTAATCATCAGATTTGACTGATTTTCAAAAATACGGTAATGCCAAATTAATTTGGATTTTTCCCTATCCATTCCTATATCTTCAACAAAATTCAAGTCGACCGTGAATGTCGTCAAATATTTAAAATTAAATTTATCATACAAATAATTATCAGTATAATAACAAATTCCGATAAACGGAACCTTATTAACGTTAAGATTTGCAGATACGATTTCATCATGATATCTTGTATAAACACAGTAATTTCCTGACTCTGTTTTATCAATTAAGTTACCGTTCGATGCAACGAAAACATCATACTTCCTTTTATCAAATTGTTTTATATTAGTAGTAACATAATTGTCCCCGTCAAATATTGCAAGATTATATTTACTCAAATCAAAGTTATCTATATCCTCAACAGAACCATAATCAATATTATAACCTTCAAAATCTAACATTTTTATATTAAACAATCTTTCCGGTGTATTTGCAAAAAATATAATTTTATTTCTTTTGTCAATATTATTTCTTATATAATCCCTAAGCCGACATGACTCACTGGTACACAAATTTTTATAAAACATCTTATCAGAAGGGCTTAATTTATCCAAAAATAAAAATATTGAACATCTGCCAATTTCTCTTATCTCCTCTATTGTATAACCCGCTTTAAAGTAACCGATAATTTTTGCAAAAGGCCTTGAATATAAATGTGTTGAAACAAGACACAAATAATACATTGCAAAAAGAACAACAATAAACTTATAAAAATTATTACGTTTACAATATGAATAAACAAGCAACGGAGCAGACATTACGCAAAACCCCATTAAAAATCTTATACTATAAGACATAAAAGCAAGCTTATATGACATAAAAAGTAAATTAATTAAAAGAAGTAATGCAAAACCAAATATAAAAAAGGTTCTTTTATTTTTATTACAAACAGGTTTAAACAGTGCAAAAATCCAAAACGGAAGATAAACTATCAAACCTATAACTCCCATACCCATAACCGGCTCAACAAGAGTTAAACGATTTCCTCCAAGAGAATAAAAGCCTTCTCTATATCCCGAAAGATTCAAAAATGCAAGAACCAAATCTCTTATTCTCTCAATATTATCCCCCAAATACTGATTCCACATAAAACCTGCAAAATCAACAAACATGAAAATATATTTTATAAAATTAGCCGGAACCGCACGCAATCCATAAAAATTTTCATGTGAGGCAAGAATATATTTTGATCCGAACATATTCCCAAAATCTATAAAATTCAGAATATAGTTATAAGATGAAAATATAATAAAGTTTAAAATACCAAAGCCGATAAACTTCAAAACAGGTTTATAATACTCGTTTTTATCGTAATAATATGCCAAAGCCAAAAATCCGATTGCACAACCGGGAACTGTTATAAGTGCGGTTGTTTTTGTTCCTGCAGCAAGAGCATAGGCCAATGCCGACATAAAAACAGGAATAGTTCGCCTTGATTTTATACCATACCAGAAAAGGTATATTGCAGAAATTACCAATCCAGCAATTATCATATCTGTTTCGGTGGTTGTTATTTGTGCAACAACAGAAGATAAAGATGATGTAATAAAAATTACCCACAATTTTCTTCTCATACTGAATTTTAAAAGAGAAAGAATATTATAAATTCCGCACATCGCAAGTATAAATCCGGCAAATGCCGTGTACATAATCCAGGCAGACCGTTTTATAAACATAAAAACCCAGGCAAAAACAAGTTCGGAATTAATAGGGAAAGCAATATTTCTCATATCAGAAATATAAAAATGATTTAGATTATGGTTATGAATCCAAAACAAACTCCTCAAAGCATGGTAAGATTCTGCATCAAAGTTCATAATCGGCATAAAACTTGACATAAACAAAGCTGTAGAAACAGCAATTATAAACCCGACTGACAAGACTGCGAGATATTTATCACGCTTTATACAAACAAAATATTTTCTGAAAAATCTTTTTATATCCTCTATCGGAATTTTCCATACCGGTCTATCCCGTTTAATCCAAATCAAAACGGAAAGAATAAGAAATATTACATTTAAAATTAATACTCCCGGAACACAGATTGCCGAAAACAAGGATAATATTTCCATTGTCAAAACAACATTAGCAAATGCAGTCAGTAAAAGATAAAATATACCATTAATCGGTTTGTCTTCAACAATAAGACATGTTATAAAATATGATGTTAAAAACACAAGAAAAAAAGATATAATAAATAAAATCATAATCCTCCCCGCTATAATATAAAATGCTATCAAAAGATAATTATTTTTGCAATCAGAGCTTTACAAGAAAAATTTTCATAGTATAATATTAAATATGAATATCAGACTTAACCAAATCCGACGAATAGTAAGAATTATGAAAGGCTTGTTATAAAAAAGCGCTTACTTTTGTCGTAAAAAAGTTTTTTTTTATTACTTGACCTTTCCCCCCGAAAGGTCTTTTTTTTTTTTAAAAAATAGTTAATATTATACAAAATTAAAGAAAGAAAAAATATTCAGTATATTTAAAAGAAAAGTGAAAGGTAGAATTATGTAGAAAAATATCCGACGAAACTCAACAATCAAGGCGAATGCCCCAATCGTCAAATTAATGAACTTAATTTGGGGTTTATAGTTTAGATTTTTGACACGGAAAGGAAATCACATGATACCCGCAGTTACAACGAGCGAATATATATTTTCAAAATTAGGCAGTAATGCATCATTATTACCCCTTGCAGTTAAAGATATAGCAAACAGTACAGGATTAACAATAGGCTCATACATTACCGGAAAAGATGTAGAGGGCAAAGACAGATTTATAGACGAATTCGGCACACAGGCAATATGGCTTGGCGGAATTCCGTTTTTCAAAAAATTTACAGACTTAACATTATATAAACTTCTCGGAGTAGACCCGAAATTTGATGTAAGAAATCTTAAAAATAAAGAAATTTTACAAAAAGCTATAGAAAAAGCCCCGACAGAAGAAATTAAACAAAGTATTATTAAAACTTCGCAAAATCCGAGATACACTAAAAATCTTGCTATGGCAAAATTCGGATTTTCGACATTTGCGGCCATAATGACTTATGCAGGACTTACTAAATTCAGACAAAATTACAGACTTAAAGAAGCTAAGGAAAAATTAAAAGAATCACAAGGGGCAACATTAAACCTGCAAAACAGCAAAAACACCTATACTGGAAAGATGTCCCATGCATTTGACGCCGTTCATAAAAATAAAAACGGGAAAAATATAGCATTCAGCGGGGCCATGGAAGACTTCATGTTTAACCCTGTAAAAAACCTTATGATATTAGATGGTTCAATCACGACTGAAAGATTAGCCAGCTCACAAAGCAGACAAGAATTTATAAATTATACGATTAAAGAAGGCGGCACCTGGTTTTTTATGTATTTTGCAGGTGCAATGATTAAAAAACATCTGGAAAACAAATCAAAAGTACCTATAAAACTTGATTCAATGATTATTGAAAGCAAGGAATTAAAACAGGCATTTAAAGATAACACGATAAAATCCAGCCTTGATGAGTATGCTCAAAAAATTACAAATACCTCTAAAGATATAGATATCTATAACTTTATCCATGACAATCCTGATAATTTTATAGTAAAAATGGCGAAAAAATCAAAATTAATCAAAACATTGAAAAATTCAGATAAAATTGACACAAGAGCATTCATAGATATTAATGATTTTAAATCATTAAAAACAGATATTGAGGAATTGTATAATAAAGCTCCAAAAGAAAATATCGAAAAGTATCTGAAAGAAGTTATAAATGCAAAAAGAGCCTCCGTACTGAAAAACATTGGCATTTGTATCGGAGCATTAGGTGTAGCCGTACCTGCACTTATGATAGCAATGAGATATATTTTACCGAACAATAAAGAATATAAAGTTATGGAAATGGCTAAAAAAGAAAATCAGAAAGAAGCTGCTTTGTCTAAAACAGCCTGAGCCGCAACAAAAGCAGTTGACCAGCAGTTTTGAAGGTTAAAACCGCCGCAAAATCCGTCGATATCCAAAACTTCACCGCAAAAATATATATCAGGTATAAGTTTTGATTCCATAGTTTTAGAATTAATTTCTTTTAAATCAACACCGCCCGATGTTACAACTTCACCGTCCGGGAAAGTACCGGTAACAGTAACTTCAAAATGTTTGAGTTTGTTTAAAATACTGTCTCTGGTTTTACCATCAATAGCATAGCATTTTTTATCAGGATTAATATTCAAACTCTCCAGACAATATTGTGCAAATGACTTCGGAACGTATTCACCAATGAGATTTTTTATACTTTTATGCGGGTTGTCATTCAATAAACTCTGAAAATCAATATCATCTATAAAACTAAAACTCAAGCTGTAAGGAAAATTTTCTCTTGCCCTGAGAGATGAAATCTTATAAACTTCCGGACCTGAAACTCCCTTATGTGTAAACAATATTCCGTTAATTGAAACACCGGCAATATCAGAAAAATCTTCTTTTGTTTTTAAACCGACAAGGGCTGGCCTTGGCTCAACAATGTTATGGCCTAATTTATTAATAAAATCATACCCTGCATGACCGCCAATCGAAATAATAACATAATCCGCATTATAAGCACCCATATTGGTAACAACAGAAAAATTATTTTCTTTTATATTAATTCTTAAAACCTCTTCTTTTATAAATTTAACTTGTTTCAACGAATTAAGAAATTTATCTCTGACATCTGCGGAGCTGTTTGAAACGGGAAAAATCCTCATATCATCCTGAGTATAAGTTTTCACCCCTATTTTTTCGAAAAATTCAATTGAATCAGCAGTTGAAAATTTGGAAAACACAGAATACAAAAATTTTTCTCCTCTAGGATAATTTGATGCAAGTTCTCTAAAATCATATTCGGCATGGGCGAGATTACATCTGCCGCCACCTGTTGGAAGCAGAGTTTTTAAAGGAGAATTCTTGTCAAACACAGTTACATCAAACTTATCCTGTAAAAAATAAGCACACAAACACCCGGCAGGTCCACCGCCAATAACCGCAGCTTTAGATTTCAACCCTTGTACCATACAAAAATACCATTTCGGGGTTCTCTAAATCACTGTGCAGTTCTGTTATGGTCTTATGCAAAACTGGATGCTCAAAATTAGGAATTAACTCTAAAAGCGGAACAAGCGTAAATGCCCTTAAATGCAAAAATTTATGAGGAATAATCAAATCCTCTTCATTTATAATATCTTTGTTATAAAACAAAATATCAATGTCAATCGTTCTGTCCGAATAGCCCTTTCCGTCAGAGCGTTTTCTCCCCAATTGATGCTCTATTCTCTGACATTCCTCCAAAAGATGACGCGGCGATAATGTAGTTTTTATTTCAACAACAGCATTCACAAACCAATTTTCCGAATCCATTCCCCATGGTTCAGTTTCATAAAAAGCCGAGGTTCTTATAAGAGTAATTCCGTCAGCAGCACCAAGCAGGCTTGTAGCTTGCTGTACAAAACCTATACGATCTCCGCAATTTGAGCCTAAACTTAAATAAACGATTGCCATAACAATAATATTCTATGGTTTTTATAAGGGGTTGTCAATATAGATTTCCTGATATTTTTATTATATAATTCGGTTATGTTTATATATAGAATTTTATCAACAATATTATTTCTTTTAATACTTCCATTTTATGCTGTTGTAAGAGCATTAAAAGGGAAATTTCTACCGGGCTGGAAAGAAAAATTAGGAAAATTTGAAGCTCCGGATTTGGGCAATAAAGTTATTATGTATCATGGAGTATCGGTTGGAGAAGTTATTGCCCTTGAAAATTTGATAAAGAAAACCAAAGAGACTTTTCCGGACTATAAAATAGTTGTAACAACAGGTACAAAAACAGGGCAGGAAATTGCGCATAAAAAATATGACGAGATTGCCGATTTTATTACATATTTCCCGTTTGATGTAACTGTATGTGTAGAAATTTTTCTAAAAAAAATTAAGCCGACAGTAGTTTTGATTGCAGAAACAGAACTCTGGCCTACATTTGCCGCATATTGCAAAATGAGAAACATTCCGCTTTTTGTAATAAACGGAAGAATTTCCGATTCTACATTTAAAACTTATAAACTATTAAAAGGATTTTTTGCAGAATTATTCAAAAATTATACAAAAATCCTTACACAAAGCGAAGAAGATAAAGAAAAATTTATAACAATCGGCGCACCTGCAGAAAAAACATTCGTCATGAAAAACCTTAAGTTTGATATAAAAAGGATTGACTCAAATATAGAAATAGGCAAAGGCTCAAACAGAATTATAATCGCAGGAAGCACCCACAAAGGCGAAGATGAAATTGTACTTGATGCATTTACAAAATTAAAAAAACAATTCAATGATATAAAACTGCTACTTGCCCCCAGACACCTTACAAGAGTGGGTAATGTAAAAGATCTGGTTGCTAAAACAGGATTGAATTACGGATTTCGTTCAAAGCAGGATAATTTTACCAATAATGATATTATAATCCTTGATACACTCGGAGAACTGAGCAGAATGTATCAAATCTGTGATTTTGCATTCATCGGAGGAAGTTTTAATAAAACCGGCGGGCACAATCCGCTTGAAGCAGTTGTATACAACAAGCCCGCAATTTCAGGACCATCAATTCACAATTTTAGAGATATTTACTGGATATTATCGCGTTCTAAAGCCGGAAAAGTAGTAAAAACACCAAAGGAATTAACAGATTATATGTGCAAACTGCTTTCTGATAAAGAATTTTATGCCCAAAGCTGTGAAGACTGCAAAACTGTTTTTAATTCTCAACAAGGTGCTTTGGAATTTGTAATTGAAGAATTAAAAACTTTTCTAAACTAGTCTAAAATAAGGATTTTAGTATTTTTTTATACTCTATTTTAAGGATTTTTATTAAGAATTGTTAACTTTTTTGATACAATTATTAAAGAAATCATTTTGTTATGCCGTAAATAAAAAATAAGGAAACAAAAGTGAAAGGAAACAAGTCATGGGTATGGCTGCTTCGCAGGCAAGATTTTTAGGTCTTACTGCAAGAAAATCAAATACCGAATATGAAGGTCAGCAGATCAACCAACAAAGAACAACTTTGTCAAACCAGTCTGCTAACTATTATAACCAGCTGTTAGGCATGACAGTTCCTGTTCCGCCTTCCACCGCTGATTATACAAAAACGGTTTATACTTTTGAAGACGGCTCTTTAAGCAATTCTATATCTTCAATGATTGCACAGGTTGACGGTACTTATTTAATAAGTTATACATCAAGCTGGACCAACAATTTTGCAGTTGTATCCACTGCACCGACCATTTATACAAGAACCGGAGAAGAAGGTAATTACACATATTTTGTAGGTGCTAAACAATTAAGACAACTTGGAACGATAACTGATGAAGATAGGCAAAATGATGAATATCTAAAAACATTATCAGATGATCAAATCCAAAGTTTACAAGAGGAAGAACAGCAGTATTTAGAACAACTGAATGAAAAATATGGAGATGGAAACTGGCTTGTAAGATATGTTCAAAATACATCTACCGGCACATGGTCTCCGTACTTTGTCAAACAAGAAGTTTTGGATAGTGCAACATACAATGAAACAGGTAGTTCACAAAGTTCAATTCCGACATATACTGTAGGCTCTACCCAGGAAACGGAAGAAATTAAAGGCGTTACAGCTCGTTTAGAACAAGATTCTACAGGACGTATTATCAATATTACACTTAATCCAGGAGAAGCTGATGAAGTTACTTATGCAGTTACTACAAATACTGTAACAGACCAAGATGCATACGATGATGCAATGAACCAATATGAATACGACAAGTATGAATATGATCAATCTATACAAAATATCAACGCTAAGATTGAAATTATTCAGGCAGAAGATAAAAACCTTGAATTACGCTTGAAACAGTTAGATACTGAACAGGATGCAATTCAAACAGAAATGGATGCAGTTCAGAAAGTTATCGAAAAGAACACTGAATCTACATTCAAAACATTCGGTTAGGAAGATAGCCGCTCCACACAATATATTAAAGCTATGCAATTCTTTAATAAAATATTAAATAAGGAATGTAAACAATTAAAAAAATAAATAAAAATTATATATAACAAAAATCTAATATAAGTGATGAAATATATTTCACACTTTTGAATATATTTTGTTTCCTTAATTTACGACTTTTATACCCGAAAGTCGTTTTTTTTTTTTTTTTTTGAATTGTTATATTCATAAATTCTATATCATCATAATCAATATATGCTGTTTGTTTCAAATTTCTTCCCGTTTTTATTGTAACTTCATTCATCTGCCCCGGGCGTAAAAGATTATTCGGGATTTTAATTCTCTGTCCGTCGCCGTTAAGCTGAATTTCTGCAATTTTTGAACCGTTTAGATAAACCTCAGGCGGACTTGAAAAAGAATTAACAATCGCATTCTGCTTCATTTTTTTAGCCATGAGAGTGTCAATACCTATTATTGAGCCTATAACCAGATAATTTCTTTTAGATAAAGCATTAGCAGCAATCATAAATGATTTATTAAAAAACGGACCTATTGATTTTCCTTTAAATTCACCTGAATTTGCAGAATTTGCAGAAAAATTATCATCGCCCAGATGAAACATCTCTGAAGAAATTATAACATCTTGAACATTACTTTTTTCAATACCTACAATTATTGGTTTTGATGCCGTATTTTCGTCAATGGTCAGGGAAAAAGGCCTGTAACCTTCTTTTTCCACAGACATAATAGTTGTTCCTCTTATATTTGCATTTAACTTAAAAGCCCCGTTACTGTCAGATACCGTTGAATAGTTTTGTTTTGGCAAACTTACTTTAGCTCCGCCCACAGGTAAATTTGTAGCATTATCGACAATCCTGCTTGAATTTCCCATGCCTGTCTTTGACACTCCACCTTCCATAACCGCAGAGTTTACTTTTAAGACGTTTAATAATATTAATAAAATTAAAACAAATATTTTTTTTCTCATAAAACCTCACTCTAAAGATAGTTTAAATAAGTCTAAACACAAATTAATTAACCTGTTCGGTGAAAAAATATATGTTAATAAAAATTTTTAAAATTTTATTTGAAATTTGAAATGTTTCTGATAAAATAAGTTTATGACAATTTAATTTATGCCGAAGTGATGAAATTGGTAGACGTGCTAGACTCAAAATCTTGTGTGGGCAACCACGTGCCGGTTCGAGTCCGGCCTTCGGCATTTTTTATTGATTAAATACAATTTCTATATGGCTACAAATAATGTTACAAGAAAATTCTATCCTATATTAAATTCTTTTTTAAGTTATTTACCTTCAAGATTTCTTGTAATTTTAAACTCAATTATTATAATTCCTTTTTTTGCTTACATGCTGACAGCTAAAGAAATGGGTATATACCAGCTTTTAATAGGCATGCTTAATTTGTTATGCACCTGTTCCACTGACTGGATTACAAAGTCAGCTCTCAGATTTTATGAAAAATATAGTCTGAAAAATAAACTTCCCGAATTTTATTCAAATATAATATTTATTTCAGTTATAACTTACTTGGTTATTATAATTGTATACTTTTTATCCGCTAACTATATCTCAACAAAATATTTTATTGATAAAGAAATAGTTGCATTATTACTTGTATTAATTATTCCCTGCGGGATAAGACAATTTTTATATCAGATGCTAAGAGTATTTAACAAACCGTTTCTTTACACTTTCAGTATAATAATGTATCAATGTGCTCATTTAATATTTTATTTAGCATTATTTAAAATCTTTGGCAACGTAAATGCAATATTGGCCTCGATGACTATAGGTATGGTTATTATTGACATATATATAATAAAGAAAATCAAATTTAGAAGTGAACTTAAATTTAAAATTGAATGGGATTTGTTTAAGGAAGCCTTGCAATACAGCCTTCCTACAATAATTACCAATTCTGGGATTTGGCTTTTAATGCACATGAACCAATTTACATTTCAAAGACTTGGAATGTTTAACTTTACCGCAACCTCCGGAATAACCTGGGTTTATACAACTTATATATTAACACCTCTTCTTTCAACATTTTTGTTCGCCGTATTTCCGCTTATTATCAAAAGATATGAACATAAACAACGAATAAAAAATATTACTACATACACTATTCAGCTTTATTGCAGTCTATTTATTCCACTGGTCTGCACCTTTGTTCTTTTTTCAAGAGAAATTTGCAATATTGTATTTCATTCAAAATATGAACTAAATACTGAATATAAAATATCACCTGGAAAATAAAACTTACATTGAAATGGCTATAACTATTTTTTCTATAATAATATGTATAATACTAAACCTCAAGTTAATTCCTTTATACAATTTAGCAGGGGCCGGTTGTGCAATGCTGTTTTCCAGTATCTTACTTATTATTCTTCATTCTTTTGTTCATTTTAAAACTCTTGAATATATATCCCCTAGGAATATCGTTAAAACGGCAGTATTAACAATCGCTATTGGTATTGGAATATATATTTTAATAATGCTCATCTCTTCTGATGTAAATGGAAAATTACAAATCATCAGACCTTTAATCTTTCTGCCACTATATTACTTATGTTTATGGAAAACTAAAGAAAAAATTCTAAATTAGAAAACAAAAGAGCGTTTGATATTGAAATTCTTTTTATCATCCAATAAAACTTTTCTCAGTTTTTGATAGTTTTCATTTTCTTTTTGAGACGAATTATATCTTACCCAAACAGAATATCTTACACGTTTAAGATCAATTTTATCTGCATCAATCAATTTATAATTAACATCAACAAGATCGTTTTCAATCGCCATTTTATGAAGTTCTTTTGGTGGAATTTTAGATGTAAACTCATCTTTCAAAACACCCATTGTTTTATTATCCAGCCAGTACAAATCAATTCTGTGAAAACCTGCATCAGAATATACATTGTAAAATACATTTAGATATGATGTCAAATTATTCTGATTTTTAAAGATTTTTTCGTAAGCTTTTTCTTCAATAGCATTAATATCTTTTTTCATTTGAGAAATAGTTTCTTTGTTATTGCGTATATTTTCTTGTAATTCTTCTGCACTCTTTGAATTATAAATAATAAGTATTAAATTTTTATTAATCAAATGCAGTTTTTTATATTCATCATCAGATAAAATCTTTCTTTCATTCATTTCTTTAATTGAATTATCCATAATTGAAAGAAGCTGCAATAACTGTTGTTCGTTTTTAGCTTTGTAGAATATATTAGGCATATAAGACATCTTAAACAAATTATGAACAGCGGTTGAATAATTATTTATTAAATAGACATCACGGCTGTTTAATAATGCAGTAACAGAATTGAATATATTATCCCTATCTTTTTCCGCAAGAGCAGGATAAATCAAATCCAAACACTGCAAAATTCTTTTAAGTATCTTAACAGGCTTATTCCCCTGAGAATTCCAGTTTAATATTTGCTGTATATGACTTCCATAATTATTCAATCTGTATTTTAAATATTCTTCATCATCATTTAGATACGAGATATTTTTTAAATAATAGGCAGAATCCTCGCCCACAAAAACAATAGGTACAAAAAACATTTGTGATAATTCCATCTTCTGTCCATTAAATGACTCTGCAATAAGATTAATATTTTTAACCTTTCCGCCGTCAGCATTTTTTAATTTAAAAGAATAATCAAAAACAATAGACAATTCCCTTAAAAAGATATCATCTTTTTCCGGTTCATAATATTTAATTTTATCTGAAAACAAGGTTATAGGCGGAAAATCTTCTATCAAAATTTCATTAGCCCTTAATATAAAAGGAAAATCAATAGTTATATCAGAAGAAAAAGTCTTTTTTGAATATTTAACATATTCCTCTCCCAATAAAACCTTATCTATTGAAGAAGTAATATCCTCTACAAATCTTTTACGCTTAGCCCCAAAATTAATAATTGAATCCATTGCAGAAAATTCACAGTACAGGGCAGAATCTTTGTCCGAGGCTATATAATTACAAAATTCCGCTTGAAATAAGGATATTTTATTAAATAAATCATTTGCAATTTCAGAAGCATTAGTACCGTCATATTCATACTTTCCAAGATTAACACCAACAGAATAGTCCAAATCATTTGGAATAGGATTACCGATAAGAAATCCTGAACCATACCCCGTTTTAAAGGTATATTTCATATCTCCGTACTGTTTATTGGTAAGTTTAAGAGAATTATTTAATGCACTATCCAAAGGTTTTATAACATCTGACAAATAAGGAAATACAGATGTATTAACTCTGGGATTTACATATACATATTCCGTAACATGCTGTATTATTGCGATAAATAAAACCAATATAAAAATTGTAATGAGAACAAATAAGCGTTTATGCATAAAAACCTCTTTAAAAGGGAAACTTTTTTAAAAAGTTTCCCCCATAAATATAACCAAAGACTAATAATCCATTTTCCAGCCGTCATTAATAATTTTGGCGAAACAATATCCGTAATCATCCGCAGAATTTGAAGAACATAATGTACTAAAATTTGCAACCTTGTCATCAACATCGCCAAGATCAATTGACCCGTCGTTAGCCAAAATAAATGAGAATAAATCACGACCCAATATGTTAGGACCAGCTTTACCATTTATATCAGTAACAATAATATATGAATCATTACCATTGATACAAATAGATGCACCACTTGCAACAACAGCACACTGAGCAGTACTTGGAATTGTATCACTCAAAGTTATTGCAGTACCATTCATATTAGTATAATCAGATGCGAAACAGTCTGACGTATCCGAACCTGCACAAGTCTGAGTAGTTTTAAAATAGTTAAAAAAGTAACTTAGCCCCTGACGTCTTAATTTGGACTCCTTCAAAGACACCGCATTACTGTCAGTCATAATCATTTGAACAGCTTGTGAAACCTCATTATATACTTTATGAAGTTGTGTTACATAAGTTGTTCTTTGGTGATTTTGCATTAAAGTAGGAATTGTCATTGCCGAAACAACCCCGATAATTCCGAGTGTTACCAAAACCTCCGCGAGGGTAAATGCACTGCGAGACGATTTCAGCTCTATCTGTCTGGAATTTCCAGCCATCCAATATTTGAAAAATCTTTTCATAAAACTCACTCCAATATTTATTTATTATATACTTACAATATTTATTATAACATATTTATTTTACATATTCAATATAAGTTAATATTCTAGCAAAAAAAATTTTTCACAGGTATTTATTAGGTATGAGAATTACCCCAAGTTTACATAATAATACTATTTACAATAGAAATACACAGCCAAAATCATTAGCCTTCGGGACAACTCACAGATATTACAAAACATCGGATGGTTACGAATTAGGCACAAATACCTGGCCATTCAGAGATGATATTGAATGGAGCAAACTTGCGAAGTATGAAAAAAGACATTTTAAAGACAAAGATAAAGTAAATATGGTTCAATTTGCTTCATCAGATGGCTCAGAAGCCTATACCCAAATAATATCACTTATTGAAAATAACCCGGCACCTGATGATAAAAAATTTTTCCCGATAAAAGCATTTGATATAGATCCGGAAGTTATAAAAGCAGCAAAAAGTAAATTATTGAACACAATGACATTTGACCGGGTTTCTTTACAGATGAATACGGAAAACTATGATACATACTTTGAGGAAACAGGGAAAAAACTTGATATCAAAGATGACATTCATTTTGAAAGCATTAAAACTCTCAAAGTAGCAGATATTTTAACGGAAAAAGTAGTATTTGAAAATGCTGATATGTACAAAATTCTTGCAAAAATGGAAGATAATTCCAATACTATACTTATGTGCAGAAATATTCTGGGTTACTTTGATGAAAATAAAATTGAAGAATTTATCAAAATGGTGGGACAAAAGCTAAAAAAGGACAGTCTGTTTTTGATAGGCGAACATGATACAAGAATTTCATTTATTGAACGTTACCTCGGTGAAAACGGTTTTACCAAAGTGATGAAACATGTATTTAAAAAAATATAAAATTAACATTTATACATACTTTGTATTTTTTATATTTATTTTTGGTAACATATAAAAAACAAAGGCAAAAAATATTTTGTTCGGATTTTTCAATGTGTAATAAAAAAAGGATTTAACATTGCAAAATACATTAACTAAAAATTATACAGATTTAAATAACTCAAAAAGTTTTCTGAACTCCGATAAAAATCGTTTTCTTTATACAGAAAAAAGATTAAACCAGATTTTTTCAAATGAACTTAACAGTGAAAATTCAATATTCCGAAAAGTAAAGCCTTCTGCAATTCAGAAAATGGCTTTATTTTTATCAAATAATATAACAAGAGCCTGCTCTATCGGAATTGCAGGCGAAACGGCAAGTGGGAAATCAACTATTGCTCTTGATATTATTAACACAATCCAAAATTTTGCTGATGAATATTGCATTGAAAATGCCATAACAAGGATTAATACGGACGATTATTACTATGACCGTTCGGAAATGGTAAAACAGGCCGGAAGTTTTGCAGAATTTGCAAAACATTATGATTTGGATATTCCCGAAGCACTTGAGCTTGAATTAATGAAAAAACACATTAAA
Organism: Candidatus Gastranaerophilales bacterium; assembly: GCA_944324295.1. Lineage (GTDB taxonomy): Bacteria > Cyanobacteriota > Vampirovibrionia > Gastranaerophilales > Gastranaerophilaceae > Stercorousia. The sequence goes on along the minus strand of CALUVX010000133.1, from coordinate 1,315 downwards.
TCACTTCTTTTCGGGAAAGAAGTTTACCTTCCGGAGTACGATATGTCAGGAACAGCAATAAGACGTGATAATGTGAAACTTGCACTGCCTTCAAAAATTATTATATCAGAAGGTCTGTTTACTCTAACTGACAAAGTTGTTGACGCATTTGATTTTAAAATTTATGTAGATGTATCCCATAACGTTCAAAAAGAAAGATTTTACAGAAGAGCTGCAGAAAGAGACTTAGGCGATTCGGCTGATGAAGTTTATGAAAATGCATCAAATAAAGCAAAGACGCACATTCATCCGACGGCTTTAAAAGCTGATATTATACTCTCCGGGGAAGCTGACAGAGCTGCTTACAGAAAATTCATCAATCAGATACTTATGCTGGTGAAAAAGATTTATTTTTAGCCTGTTCTTTAAGTTCTCTGTTATACCTGAATTTGGTAAACAAATTTGATGAACCCGCGATAAAAAAGCCCATTACTCCGATACCGAACAATAAAGGCAGACCTGCAATCAGAACTTTTTGTTTTAAAAGTTTTTTGTACATAGCATCAACATTTCCGCCATAATTTTCTGCAATTTTCCTTAAATCATTTAACTTTGGAACTTCCAGCTTTTCATTAATAAGTTCTTTACACTTTCCGTTTTTATAAAGGAATTTTCTAAAACCTTTTTCCAGAAGCTCATTTCCGCAAATAATATAGAAACCTACAATCGGATATCTGAATAATGTTTCAAGGAAGTTCTGTTTTCCCCTGTCTTTTGATGCTCCGAAATAACCAGCACCGCCGACAAGAACACAGGACGTAAGCTGTCCTCTGCTCAAAGCAAGCTTGCCGTTATTATCCGCAAAATCAATGCTTAAGTATTTATTAAAGAAATCTGATTTCTTTTTGTCATTTTTGAAAATTTTTGTTCCGGGCGCTAATATTGTTTCGGATAGATTTTGCAGGAATTTTGATTTATCTCCCCGTTTTAAAAGCAACGCGCTCAATGCAAGACAGCCCGCATAAATTGCACCTGCCAGCTTAATATGATGTTTTGCACTTTTTTCAACTTTTTCGGACTGTTCTGTGTTTTTAGGTTTATCTTTATTCAGATTTGCAATATTTTCAAAATCTGACTGCTTAAAAACTTTTAAAGTCATCAAGTTTTTGAAATAATTTAGGGTAAATTCGACAAGCGGAATAGCAAAGGCACTGAGAGCAAGTGCCGCTTTTACCGGCAAAAGTTTTTTATTTACAGCAGAATTATCGGTCTTAAGTAATTTAGAAGCCGGTGTTGAAATCTGTTTTTTCAAATCAGCAGGAAGTTTTTTAGAATA
>CALUVX010000132.1 GCA_944324295.1 Candidatus Gastranaerophilales bacterium | reverse complement strand
GGCAAGGCAAATTATCAGAAGTTTCATCATCACCCCATATTAAATGATCCTGGTGTATTGAAAATATTTTTTCCGTATCATCGGAATATTCACTGTCATAATCCTTATAGACCGAAAAATTAAAATTATTGTCATATTCCGTATCCAAAAGAAAATAAAATTCATCTATCATTTTTCTGTGATGAGGATTTGACAAGGCCAAAAATGGAGACTTCCACATAAAATTAATAGCATCACCGTTAAAAGTTGTCCCGAAATCTTCTTTGTAAATCTTGCCAACTTTATCAGCAGTATATACTGAATCGTTATAAATACATGCAGTAACAATATCTTGGGGTAAAACACGTTTATACCAGGCTTTATTAACGTAATCATTAATCCATATAATATGGAAATAATCATCATCCGCGTAAGGTAAAAAATACCATATCTGGCTTCTGCTTTCATAATGGAGACAAAATGAATTTTCAAGATTACCAAATAACGAAAATTCCTGCTTTATTTTTAGAGAAATTTCACTACCAAGCTGAATTTGATTTAATTCTCCTACCTGTTCAAGGGCAAAAATACCGTTACTTAGAAAATACTGCTTATTTTCTACATTCGCAATTGTCCCCGAACACACTGCACCTTTATCTGCGAATAAAGTAATTGCAAAATCGTCAGGGCTGGTTCCTGTCAAAAGATAAACACTGTTCTTTTTATAAACTGCCAAATAATCTTTATACTGTTTTAATGCGGTAATTGAACCGGTATCTGTATGGAATTCGTTTATATAACCGGCATCGTTTGAAGTTGTAAAATCATTATAAGTTCCTAATGCCGAATAATATATTGTTGCATCTTTTGCAATCCATATCCGGCCTTTATATACCGACATAACCCCGCCCGTCAAAACATTATCGTTTAAATCTTTTAAACCACAGTCTACAACTTCATAACTGCTGTTATTTTTTATATAAAATAACCCATCGCTTTCAGTCATTATAAGAATTCCGTTTAAAAAATTTAAAAATACAGGTTTTTTACCGGTCAATGTTTTATTCACTAGAGTTTTTGTTGAATGCCCCTCATCATAAATATAAACTTTACCGGAAATTGTAGTAATAACAAGTTTTCTGACATCATACGAACAAATTTCCGATAATCCAGTTATCTCCTCATCAATTGTCAAAAAAAGCGAATTTCCTTTTTGCTTGACAATACCTCTGTTTTGATAAATCTCAACATTTTCGGCATCGGCCCAATAAATTTTTTTTGTATCAATACCCAACTCGGTTTTTGTTAAAGCCTGATTTATGCCGCCTGCCAAATTGTAATATGCAACTTCCATAATTTTCTCCTGTATTTTTATAAGCTAACCAGATTCTGCTAATATCAAAGATTTTGTTTATACCATTTAATTTTTGAGCGTATAAAACTGCCCGCTTCATCCTGAGACACCCAAGGGTAAGGCGGAATAAAGATAATATCAATCTTGCCGGCAGAAGTCGTTTGGGGATTTTTTTTACCAAATTCATAATGTGTTAATATGGTTTGTGGAGTTACCGAGATATTATATCTGTCCGCAAGTTCTGCGCATAATTTCATTGAAGCCTCAAATTGCGTCTTTTGTATAGGATAATTTCCCTGTACATTTTTGTTTTTAAATCCGGCCATTGCGCACATTGCCACTCCAATACTTCCGGTATTACCACCGCCGGTGTGAGCAGCATATTTACCGACTTTACAAATTTCATTATCTTCAGGTTTAAATTTGCCGTTATGAATATTACCATCCTCGTCAACTAAAAAATGATAATGTTCCTTTTCATAATCAGTCGGATAATAGCCGCCTGCAGTCCAATGTATTATTATTCTTTTCATAATAAATATCCTCTAACCAATCTTTATTCATAAGTTTATAAATTATGGCTGCATGAGTTCGATTTTGGGCATTTAATTTTAAAACAGCTTTATCAATATGATTTCTTACAGTACCGTATGCTATTTTTAATTCGACACCGATTTGCTTATCGGAATAGCCCATTGCAACCAAAGTTAATACTTGAAGTTCCTTTGGAGATAGTGCCATTTTTACTGTTTCCTTTTTGTTTTAAATTTATACTCAGCATATAAAAAAATAGTCAAATTTCATTCATAATATTTCCGCTCAAAAAAATAAGGGCGGGTAATCCGCCCCTGAGAGTAAGATAATTTTAAGGATTGATTTTTTTAAAATATTTGTTTTCGGTCAGTCCAATTTTTAATGTACTCAAGTTTGAATAACATCTTTTCTTTACACCGAACTCGTTATAGTTTAGATAAAATCTTCCACAATTCATCTTGCTGTAATTTATAGGACGTACTTCATATAAAATGAAAATTTTTAATTTTTTAAGAAATTCTCTGGCTTTCTTGTTTACTTTCCTGACAACAGAAATATTGTCATTAATATCAACTCTTGTAAGCTGGACTACCGTATGTCCGCAAACAGGACATTTCGGTAAATAATCAGCTTCACACAGCACAAAATTATACTGCGGAGCAAGACGATATGTTCTGGTCTTGTGCAAGGCGCCACAGCAGTGAATATATCCCATACTGCTATCGCCTTGGCATGATAAACAATTTTGCCATCTATAGGGCGTGAACCTTAACCACATTTTTAGTATAACTTATTTCAAAAATTTGAAAAGTCCGCGCTTATGTATGCATGAATTTATATCCATGTTTTCATGGATGGAATTAATTAAGAAAACAAGTTCATCAAGTTATGCAGGTTACGGCTGTGCAGTTTATGCCATAAATGACACACATCCGGCAGAACAAGGAAAAACGTAATGGAAAGATTTTATTAAATAATTATTTTACACAAAGTTCACAGCACATCTGACAAGCTCCGAAAACTTTTGCGGCCTTCAGATTTTTTCTGAAACATCTGTAATGAGGCAGGTTAAAAACGTCCTTTATTTTCATATCTTTTACATTACCGATTTTCTGAGAAAGACAAGGATATACGTCTCCGGCCGGTGTTATCATCATATTTGAATACGGGTACATACAAGGTTTATAAATTTCCGAAACAGGTTTGTCAGCAGGTGTATTGAAAAATTCTTCAATTTTTGAAAGCGGATCTTTAGCATACTCAAATTTCGGAGAAAATCTGATTTTAACCTTGGATTTTTTGCTCAAATCCATTAATTCTTTATAAACTTCTTTAAAATGCTCCATATCAAAGTATTTTTCTATAGGGTAATTTGCGTTAAATTCGGGAACAAAACTATCAAACAAAACAGAATTCTGTTTCAAATTATTATTTCTCAAAAAAGAAATCGATAAAAAGTTAAAATTCTTTTCATCACACATTTTATAAAGTTTTACAAGATCATCAAGATTATTTTCAAGAACAATAGTCTTAATATCAATCATGGGACGTTTTTTGCGGGAGTTCATGTTATCAAAATTATCCATAATTTTATTCCAGATACCAGCTTTATTACGGTTTATATTGTGATTTTCTCCATAACCGTCCAATGATACTGACAATAACATCATTTTACTTTTTATAAAAGCATCAATAATCTCATCATTAATCAAAATTCCGTTTGAAACCACATTGAGTTTCCCGAAAGTTTTTTTAGCAGTTTTCATCAAAATATCAATAAAATCTTTTCTGATAAGAGGTTCGCCGCCGACAAGCGTAACAAACGAATACCAAGGAATTTGGTCAATAATGTTAAACCATTCATCAGTTGTTAATTCATTTTTCTTTCTATCCTCTCCGACATAACAGTAAGGACAGTTTAAATTACAACGATATGTCAATTCAAAAAAGTATCTTAAAGGTATCGGCGCCAGCCCGCTTCTGCTGTTATACCAGGGAAGTGCGTATAAATTACGTCCAAAATCAAATAAATTAGATAAATTTACCATATTAACCGCCAATCAGAATTAAGCTAACCCAAATAACCAAAATTCCCGAAAGAATCCCGACAATAGACTGGTGCCAGTCCCCGTATTCTTTTGCAAGCGGCAATAAAGTATCAAAAGAAATATAAATCATTATTCCGGCAACAGCAGCCATTAAAGCACCGATTAAAACCTGCGGAAGGAACAAACCAAATATAAACATTCCTACAAGTGCACCAATCGGTTCTGTTATACCGGATAGAGCCGCATAAAGCATCGCATAACGTTTTTTCCCGGTAACATGATACATAGGAAGCGCAACCGCAATACCTTCAGGAATATTATGTATAGCAATAGCAATCCCGACAGAAAGCCCCAGTGTAATATTCTGGGTAGTTGTAAAAAATGTTGCCATTCCTTCAGGAAAATTATGAACACAAATTGCAATTGCGGTAAAAATGCCGGCACGTTTTATTTTATAATCTCTATGAACAGGAGCATCCGGGTGCAATACATCATCCGTATCAATATGATCGGGTAAAAAATAGTCAATAAGAATTGCAACAACCAATCCGATTATAAATCCCAAAAGCGTAATCCATTCATGACTATTAGGGAAATTTGCCAGGAGCAGTTTATCCGCCTCAGGCAGCATATCCATAAATGAAACGAATATCATGACTCCGGCCGAAAACCCCAATCCGACAGACAGAGCTTTTAAATTATCTTTTTTAACAATAAATGCAATCCCTCCGCCGATTGCGGTTGACAAGCCTGCAAATAGGGTAATTAACATAGCGGGGCCAAAATTTTGCGGTAAATTCATAGTTACTTTTCCTTCCGCAAATAATTGTAACACAAAGATTAAATTTCCACACCCTGCATCATTTCAATAAGTGTATTTATAGTTGTATCCATACTAACTATATCTGACGTTCTCTGCTGTAAAAAGGCATTTATTTTGGGCATCATTTCAATTGCGGTATCGAGACGCGGATTAGTTCCCGGCTGATACATACCTACATCAATCAAGTCTTTATTTTCTCTGTAAAGCGCCATAATTGCACGCATTTTTCCGGCCGCTTCTCTGTGCTCCGGAGTAACAATAGAGGACATTAATCTTGAAATACTTCCCAATACATCAATTGCAGGATAATGATTCATTTCTGCAACTTTTCTTGAGAGGAAAATATGCCCGTCTACAATACCACGAACAATATCAACTATAGGGTCAGAAATATCATCTCCCTCCATCAATACTGTATATAATGCTGTTACTGAGCCTTTCGGACTGTTACCGGCACGTTCAAGAACTTTTTGAAGCCATGAAAAAATAGAAGGCGGATAACCCTTCATTGTAGGCGGTTCACCAAGAGACAAACCGACTTCACGACCGGCCATAGCACAACGTGTTACGGTATCTGTCATTAAGAAAACCTTCTTCCCTTGATCTCTAAAATACTCACAAACAGCAGTTGCGGTTAAAAGAGCTTTTTGACGTATCAAAGGAGGCTGATCCCCAGTTGAACAAACAAGAACAGATTTTGCCATACCCTGTTCGCCAAGCGCGTCTTCAACGAATTCTTTAACTTCACGCCCACGTTCTCCAATCAATGCAACAACATTGACATCAGCATCAGAGTTTCTCGCAATCATACCGAGAAGCGTACTTTTACCGACACCTGAGCCAGCAAATAATCCTAAACGCTGGCCGCATCCCATTGTCATACAACTGTCAATTGCTCTTACTCCCGTTGAAAATACTTCTGTAATAATCGGTCTTTCAAACGGTCCGGGAGGCGGGCCTTCCACCGGACGCCACTCCGCTCCCGTTGTATCAAGAGGCTTTCCGTCAATCGGGTCTCCCATAGGATTAATGAGCCTTCCGAGCAAAAAATCTCCAACAGGTATAATAATAGGCTTGCCCGTAGAAGTAACAAGACTTCCCTGTCCTATGCCCTCTCCGTCATAGAGCAAAAGAAGCTGCGCCGCTTCACCTTTAAAGGCCTGAACTTCTGCAGGTTTCTTACGGCCGTCTTTAGTTTCTATATAACACAAATCGCCGACCTTCAACCCGGGCAGCTTAACTTCAACAGTCAACCCTAAAAGCTTTGAAACAGTTCCCTTAAACCTAAACAATTCCGTTTCATCAAGCTTATTTCTGACCCTTTGTTTTAAATCATCTAACCTGCTTGTATCCAAACCTTCCATAAATATTATTATATTTATTTTTTTTATTTTTTCAATTAATTTACATAAAAAAGGTGTTATGTAATAAAACTAAATAATTAATTTGCATAACGGCATGTTTATAGTATTATAAAATTGGTTACACTAGTCTGATAGGCTTTGCCCTAGTTCAAGGGGATGCAAGACGGTGAGGGAAAATGGCAAAAAGTCCGGCAACCCTGTAGAAGACAATTTTTACAGCCCTTTGAATGAGACAGTATAGCCCGTAGTACAACAAGTAAAAAAGGAGAAAAACGATGCCAGTAGCATCTATGATTGAACTTTTAGAAGCAGGTGTACACTTCGGACACCAAACTCAAAGATGGAACCCAAAAATGAAACCGTATATTTACGGTGCAAGAAACGGTATTTACGTATTAGATTTACGTAAAACTACTGATTTGTTAGATGAAGCATACGCAATTGTAAGAGAATTTGCAGCCCGTAATAAAAATGTACTTTTTGTAGGGACAAAAAAACAGGCAGCAGAAGTTGTTGCAGAAGAAGCTCAAAGAGCAGGAGCATATCACATTAACTGAAGATGGCTCGGCGGTATGCTTACAAATTTCGACACAATCAGAGGCCGTATAAACAAATTAAGAGAACTTGAAGACTTTATGAATTCAGGTCATGCAGAAAAATTACCTAAAAAAGAAATTGCTAAATTAAACAGAGAATTAGGTAAATTAAGCAAAACTTTGGGCGGTATTAAAGATATGAGAGGTCTTCCTGATATAATCTTTATCGTTGACCAGAAAAAAGAAGATATCGCTATTAAAGAAGCTAACAAATTAAATATCCCTGTTATCTGTCTGGCTGATACAAACGCAGATCCGGACGGTATAAACTATATTATTCCGGGTAACGATGATGCTATCCGCTCAATTAAATTAATCACTTCAAAACTTGCTGATGCTGTTTTGGAAGGCAAACAATTGAGAGAAGCTAACGCTAATGCTAAAAAATTAGAACAAATTAAACCAGAAGACGCAGGCGTTGTATCTGAAGAAGTTGCTGCTTCAACAGAAGAAAAAACTGAAGAATAAAAGTGAAATGTGAAAAGTGAAGAGTGAAAATTGAATCACTTCACTCTTCACCCACCACTCTTCACCTATCTAAATAAGGAGAAAATATGAATATTACAGCTCAAATGGTAAAAGAACTCCGCGACAAAACAGGCGCAGGTATGATGGATGCCAAAAAAGCACTTGTTGAAACAGACGGAGATATGGAAAAAGCAATGGAAGTTCTTCGCCAAAAAGGTATGGCTTCAGCTGATAAAAAAATGGGAAGAATTGCTGCAGAAGGTCTTGTAGCATCTTATATCCAAGATGACTGCGGAGCTATGGTTGAAGTAAACTGTGAAACAGACTTTGTAGCAAAAAATGAAGAATTTAAAGAACTTTCAAACGGACTTGCAGAAGTTGTTGCAACAACAAATCCTGCTGACGTAGATGCATTATTAGCTTCAACCTGCCCTAAATGCGGAAAAGTTATTTCTGAAGTAATCAAAGAAAAAATCGCTTCTATCGGTGAAAAAATTACATTCAGAAGATTTGTACGTTATGAAGGCAATACAGCTACATATATCCACAACGGAAAAATCGGCGTTCTTATCCAAACAGATAAAAAAGATGCTGAATTAATGAATGATATATGTCTTCATATTGCATCTTCTGCTCCGGAATTTATTACAAGAGACGAAATTCCTCAATCTGTAATAGATCACGAAACCGAAATAGAAATGGGTAAAGAAGATCTTCAAAAGAAACCTGAACAAATCAGAGCAAAAATAGTTGAAGGAAGAGTTAACAAACTTCTTTCACACAGAGATCTTCTTGAACAGCCTTTCATCAAAAATCCTGATATGACAGTAGGACAATTAATTGAAGGCAAATTGACTATTAAAGCATTCACAAGATATATGCTCGGTGAAGGCTTGGAAAAACGTCAGGAAAATTTTGCTGATGAAGTAATGAGCCAGATTAAAGGCTAATTAAGATAAAAAATAAATAAAAAAGAGGACTTATTCAGTCCTCTTTTTTTTATATACGTAATTATTGAATTATACCTTGACAAATATTGTAAAATCATAAATAATAAGTTTAAAAGAGAAAATTAGGAGGATAAAAATATGATGAATAGAGAGCTGAGAATTGCCCCCCCCCCGCAAAATGCACATTAGATAAGAGATTTAAAGGTTTCACTTTAGCAGAAGTACTAATTACCATTGGGATTATAGGAATTGTTGCAGCAATGACTTTGCCTAGTCTTATTCAGGCACACAGAAGAGTCGAAATTGCGGCAAAATTAAAACAAATTTATTCTCTTATGAACCAGGCAATATTAATGAGTGAAAAAGATAACGGGAGCAAAGAATACTGGGATTATAGCTGTAATAACACCGGTGATACTCCGTGTGTAGAAAGATTTTTTACAACATATATTCTGCCATATATAAAATATACAAAATATGAGCTGTTTGAATCCTTCGGAGGTACTAATATCGCAATTTACTTTGCCAACGGAAGTGTAATGGTTTCAAAAATGGCCGGAGGAGTTGATTGTTACTTTATTCCTAACGGGAAAAACTTTAATCCTGAAACATTTTCAGATAAAAATGACAATGGAAATTTTACTTCAGTTCGTAAAGGTATGGGAAGCTCAATATTTGTATTTGGATTATATTCTCATGTAGACAACAAATATACTAAATTTCTTTATAAACAAGGAGGATTTGAGCCATATAAATATCGGCTTAATACCATTAACGACGAAGAATTAAAATATAGTGGGTATTATAGCTGCTACACATCTTCAACACCAGGTTACTGCACAGCATTGATACAATATCACGGCTGGACATTTCCGAAGGATTACCCGTATCAGGTTAAATAATAACATTTTCTTAACACTAATTCTCAAGAGGGTTGAAATTCTTAGAAAATCTGTTATCATAAAAATAAGCATAAGCTTGAAAGGATTATATATGGATTTGAAAATTAAAGAAATTTCCCGCTTTACGGAAAATGATGTCGAAAAAACACGCTTAATCATATCTGAAAACGGGAAAGATACTGAAATTATTCTAGAAGGAGACGGTAAAATTAACACAACCGTTGAAGTTTAAAGTTTTTGGTCTCAATTAGTAAATATAAAAAGAGGGCTGCAGTTTCTACAGCTCTCTTTTTTAATTGATTAAATATTACATTAATATTTAAGGTTATTAATATTTATTTCTTTAGGATTAGCCTCAATAATTAACTTTTTAGGAATATTGAAATTGCTTCCATTATCGAAAGAATTTAACTTAATTCCAGGAAAATCCTTCATAGTTTGAGGAATAGTTCCATCATACAAAACAGGATCAGATTGGTTTACAACAGCTGAAATACCATCTGCAGGAGTTCCCATATTTTTATATTTATCACTAATTTCTGTATTTGGAGCCTGCTCTGCAATAACAAAATCCAGAAGGAACTTAGAATCCTTTGGAATTATACCATTTTGAGGAGCCTTATTATCAATCATTTCAACAAATTTTGCCGGATAATTACCGTTAATCTGGAATACTTCGTTATGGAAATTTTGATACTTTATAGGCATAAACACGAATGTAGAATTAGAAATATCCATAATTTGTCCCAGAACATAATAACCTTCATGCAGCATCAAATCCTTATTTAATTGAACATTTGATAAAATCTTGATAAGCAATGTTTGAGAGGGCTGAGAAATCGAAAAATCCTGTAATGATTGAACAGGTGTAGTTTTAGCATCAGCCGGTATAATTGTTAGACCTGTAAGTAATGCAATAATAAATAATATTTTTTTCATTTTATTAATCTCCGATTGCTATACAAGGATAATAACATACTTTCTCAAATCCGTCAATCCTCTTATATAAGGGTTATATAAGTTATTCAACTGTTTTTTCGGGCAGTTGTTGAATTTCTTCGGGGAATTCAACAGGCGCTTTATTATCTAATTCTTCGTATTCATAATTAGGCAAATCTTCTTCTTCCGGTTCATCTTTAACCTTAAAATTAAGGAAAAATGGCTGCTCTTTCTTAATAACTATTTCACCGCCCTTTTCAACATAGGAGAATACAGAGTCTTCATAAACTTCCGTTACGCTTGATTTAAAACGGTTATTTTTCTCATTTTTAACTGCACCTTCAACAGCACTGTAGCCCATTGATAACCCCTTAACAAAAAAATTACCTACACCAAGAGCCGCACTTTTGGCAAGCTCACCTTTATTCAGCTTTGTTGTATATTTAGCAGGGTAATAACCTTTTATTTCAATTGTATCGCCGTTAGAATCTGTATAACTCACAGGCACAAAAGAAAAAGTTGCATTTCTTTTCAAACGTTTTGGATCCGTAACATCAACAACTTTACCCTTTATTATATCACCGTTTTTAAACGACAAACTGTCATCAATTATAACATCTTCCAGAATTTTTATTGACATAAGTTCAGGCGGATTTTCAGTAGTAAAATCTTCCAATGCCTGTACTGCCACAGCCTTCGCAAAAGCAGGCTGACATAATAAACCAATAATAAACAATAAACTTAAACAAAATTTTTTCATTAAAACCAACTTTCTTTTATATATAGAAGATAAATTATTTCCTGAGATTTGTCAATATTGGTTTAAGATATTGACCTGTATAAGACTTTTTACATTTTGCGACTTCCAAAGGAGTACCCTGGGCAATAATCTGACCACCGCCGGTTCCGCCCTCAGGGCCTAAATCTATAATATGATCGGCAACTTTTATAAAATCAAGATTATGTTCAATTACCAGAATCGTATTTCCTTGATCAGCAAGCTGCTGCAAAATCTTAATAAGTTTATCCAAATCATACCAATGAAGTCCCACAGACGGTTCATCAAGCAGATAAAGAGTCTTACCTGTTGAACGCTTATTTAGTTCCGAAGCCAGTTTAATTCTCTGTGCCTCACCGCCGGATAGAGTTGTTGCACTCTGTCCGAGTTTCATATAGTCTAAACCGACATCATTCAAAGTTTGGAGTTTATTTTTTATGGCAGGTATACTGTCAAAAAACTCAAGGGCCTCTTTAACACTCATATCAAGAACATCAGAAATTGTCTTTCCTTTGTATTTAACCTCAAGAGTTTCACGATTATAGCGTTTCCCCTTGCAGACATCACATTTTACATAGACATCAGATAAAAAGTTCATTTCTATTTTTAAAACACCATCACCTTTACAGGCCTCACATCTTCCGCCTTTTACGTTAAAGCTGAATCTTCCGGGTTTATACCCACGAAGTTTTGCTTCATTTGTTTTTGAAAATAGCTCCCTTATGTGAGTAAACAAATCCGTATATGTTGCTGGGTTTGAACGCGGCGTTCTACCGATAGGAGACTGGTCTATTGCAATAATTTTATCAATATTTTCAAATCCGGTAATTTCATCCACTCCCTGCGGCTTTGGCTTATTCCCGCGAAGTTTATGCAGAGCATATTCATATATCAAATCCTGCATTAGAGAGGACTTGCCGGAACCTGATACACCAGTCAGACAAACTATCTTCCCAAGCGGGATATCAACATCTATATTTTTCAAATTATTTATATGCGCATTTTTAACATAAAGAAAATGCCCGTTACCTTCTCTTATTTTTTCGGGTATTGGAATATATTTTTCTCCGCTCAAATACTTTCCCGTAATAGATTCTTTAGAATCTATAATATCCTGCACAGCCCCGCAGGCTATAACTTTACCGCCGTTTATACCTGCTTTCGGCCCGATATCAACAATATAATCGGCATTTCTTATTGTATCTTCATCATGCTCAACAACAATAAGAGTATTTCCAAGATTGCGAAGTTTTATAAGTGTTTTTATCAATCTATCGTTATCTCTCTGATGAAGCCCTATTGACGGTTCATCAAGAACATATAAAACTCCGGACAAACCGCTTCCGATTTGTGTTGCCAATCTTATTCTCTGAGCCTCTCCGCCGGATAAAGTTCCCGCGCGTCTTGCAAGATCAAGGTAACTTAAGCCGACATCTTTTAAAAATCTTAAACGCGCCCTTATCTCATCTAAAATTTGTTTTGCTATATGCATTTGAAATTCTGACAATTCAAGGTAAAGCTCCGAGACAAATTCCAATTCCTCATCAATCGGCATAAGAGTAAATTCGTAAATATTTTTATCCTTAATTTTTACGGCAAGCGGAAACGGTTTTAATCTTGCACCATGACAGGCAGGGCAGGGCGTTGTAGTCATATATTTTTCTATTTCCTCACGCCAGTAATCCCCGTTTGAGTCATTATAACGTTTTTCCAAAAATGGAATTACGCCGTCAAATTTTCTGTATTTTGTTTCGTAACGGTGGGTTCCAAAACGCATTACCGTAAATTTTATAATATCGTCGCATCCATATAGAATTATTTTCTGCTCTTTTTCGGATAATTCCTCAAAAGGCTTTTTCATATCTATGTTAAAATGCGAGCAAACAGACTTTAAAACATCATCATAATATTGTGTAGATGCCTTTGACCAAGGATAAATTGCTCCGTCTTTCAAAGATTTCTTTCTATCCGGAACTACCAAATCAGGGTCAATAACAAAATCAGCCCCCAGTCCCGAACATCTTTCACAAGCTCCGTAAGGAGCATTAAAAGAAAAAATTCTCGGTGCAAGTTCTTCAAAACTCAAATTACATTTTGGACAAGCAAGCTTCTCACTGTAAATAACCTCTTTATCCCCGATTATATCAACAACGGCAACACCGTCCGCTTTTTTCAGAGCAATTTGAACACTATCTGCAATACGTGATTGCGCAGACTCTTTAACCACAATTCTGTCAACAACAACCGAGATATCATGTTTTTTAGTTTTTGCAAGTTCAATTTCATCCTCATCAAGATTATAAATCTCACCGTCAACTTTGATTCTGACAAAGCCTTCCTGTCTCAATTCTTCAAAAGTTGAAGAAAATTCACCTTTTTTGCCTCTTGCAATAGGGGCAAGAATTTGAATTTTTGTCCCATCTTCAAGCTTCATAATACTTGAAACAATTTCATCAATAGTCTGCGGTTTAATTTTCTCTCCACACTCAGGACAATAAGGTGTTCCGACACGGGCATACAAAAGTCTTAAATAATCATAAATTTCTGTAACCGTTCCAACAGTGGAGCGCGGATTGTTGCTTGTTGATTTCTGGTCAATTGAAATAGCAGGCGACAGCCCGTCAATATAGTCAACATTGGGTTTATCCATCTGCCCCAAGAATTGTCTTGCATAAGTTGAAAGGCTTTCAATATAACGTCTTTGGCCCTCTGCAAAAATCGTATCAAATGCAAGAGAAGATTTTCCGGAGCCTGATACTCCCGTAAATACTATCAATTCATTTTTCGGCAATTGGAGCGAAATATCTTTTAAATTATGTTCTTTAGCTCCTTTTATAATAATAGTGTCCAGCATAACTATATTATTACATATAAAAAAATTTTTTTACACATGAATATTTTAAATTTACAAAATAAAATGTTTATGCTAAGATAAAGACATTAATAAATGTCGACGTGACGGAATCGGTATACGTGCACGTTTGAGGGGCGTGTGGGGCAACCCGTGCGGGTTCAAGTCCCGCCGTCGACATTTTTTCATTTTTAAACATGGAATTATATATTATGCAAATCAACAATATTTCATATAAAAATTATGGTCAAAGTTTTAACGGAAAGTTTATACAAACACCTGCTTTAAAACAATTAAGAGCTTCCATCAGCAAAACAGAAAATACTATTTTAGATAAACAATTTCAACTAATAGAAAAAGTTAAAGATGGAAAAGTTTTTGGATATGAAACTTTTCCAAAAGATGAATTAGGGAATTCTTCACGTATATATGAAATTGTTAATCTGAAAGGCAAAGAATACAAATGTACAAAAGTTGCGGCTCCAAAAGAAGATTATCAGTTTCTTTTTAATGAAATTCATAAGGAATATAGATATAATTTAGTTAGCAATTCATTTGATAAATTAGGCTAAACAATAATTTTAGAAAAACTTTGTTTTAATTTCAACATCCAATAGCCGTCTTTTTCTTTAGGATTAAATTTCATCCACCAGCCTGCAGGGTAGTCTGATTTTACATGTTCTAATAGCTTTAAGTATTCTACATAATAATCGTGCTTCAAATCGTCTTGGAATTTACCGAGCCATGATGTGGCTTTGGACAAATACTTGTTAACAAATATTGATTTATAATCATCAAGAAGATTTTCCGATTTCAGCATATCTTCTATTCCATAAAATACATAAATCGGTGAAAAACTCTTTTTCTTTTTTACAGTCATTGCAGATCCCTTACGGTTTTTGCGGTAGCAATAAATGTTTTCAGGCAACAGTGCAATACGCTCAGCTTTTATCATAGAGTGAAAAAACGGAAGCTGATCCTGCCCGACCTTTATATCCTGAAATTTGATATTATTTTTTAAGAGAAATTCTCTTCTATATAACTTTGTCCAAGCCGTTGACGGGAATTTGAAAATATCTTTTTTTATATCTTTAGAAGAAAACACTTTATTTAAATATTGTTTTGGGAGTTTGTCCGCACTGTAACCGCCATTTTTACCCTTATTGTTATAGTAAGAAAGGCCTCCGAAAATTAAAATATCTGTATTTAATTCAGCCGCTTTCAAGATAATTTTATCTAAAGAATTTTCTTCAATCCAATCATCTCCGTCTACAAAATATACATAATCTCCTTTAGCAATTGAAAGCCCCACATTTCGTGCGACACCGGAGCCTTCATTTTTTTTATCAATTATTATTATGCGTTCATCGTTACTTTTAAATTTCTGTAAAACAGCAGGCGAATTATCTGTTGAACCATCATTAACACAAATAATCTCAAAATCATTAAAAGTCTGATTTAATATACTTTCAAGACACCGAGAAAGGTAATTTTCTACATTATAAACCGGAATAATAATCGACAATTTAACCATAAAATAATTATAGCATAAACTTTTATCTTCCGATTTCGGTTGCTCTTTGCGCCATAGACTTTGTAATATTTATAAGAGCAAGGTTAGCTTCGTAAGCTCTTTGAGCCAGAATAGCATCTGCCATATCAACAGCAGGATTAACGTTTGAAGCTCTTATATAACCGTTTGCATCAGCGTCCGGGTGTCCGGGGCGGTAAATTTTATCCCCTAATGTCGGATCTTCTACACAGCCGTTAAATACAACACCGCCCTGCAAATATGGCAATGTTCCAACACCAAAAACATCTTCTTTCATAGTATTCATTAAGCCATGAAAAGATATATCTTCAGTTGCATTTAAAACAGGGATTTTTCTGACATAATTCGGAGTATCGACGTTAGCCACGTTTTTTGCGTGAATATCTAACCTTAAGCCATGTGCTTTTAAGGCATTTGCTCCGATATTCATAGATTCCATGATACTCATTTTTTTACCCTTTCCGACAATTGCTGTCAGCTCTTTTAATATTGTTGTCAGTCGCTTCGCTTTTTAAGCTCGCTTCCGTTTTTTACCCTTTCCGACACTTAATGTCAGTTATTTTTACAAAAGCTGTGCGGCGAATATAGAGGCTACACTCTTTCTTTGTTCAGGCTAAACAAATTTATGCAAAACCTGAGTGGCGGGTGGAGCAGCTACGCTCCTATTTACCAACATTAATTACTGTTTTCATTTCAGTAATTATATTAGACATTCTTCTTGTTGCCATCGTATAAAGTATTGAATTTTTTTGTAATTCCATCAACTCGTTTGCTGGATCGATTTCTTCATACGTTTTTTCTTCAATAACGCCTGACGGGCCAAGTTTTTCAGACAATTTTGTTTCAAGAGGACTGTTCATAGAATTCAAATAATCTCCGAAATTAATATCACGTCTGACATAACCCGGAGTATCAACGTTAGCCAGATTTGATCCTAACGCTCTTTGTTTTTGCGTTATCAAATCCATCATTAATGTAACTTTACCCATATTATCAAGCGGTGTAAACATTTTTCAGCCTTTCTTTTATTGAGCGGTATACCATTTGGCGATTGGAGCGGTTACGCTCCTTCTTTAGTTTAAGTTTTACAAGTTTTATTCAAAACCTGAGTGGTGGGTGGAGCGGCTACGCTCCCTATTCTCTTATATTTATTGCTTTGTTATACATATCATCAACAACTTTCATCATACGCGTACTTGCAAGAAGTGAAGCATTTAACCTAAGCATTTCAGACGTTGATGAATAAATATTGGTATTCGAATTTTCAAGATTATGCTGGCAGATACATTTATGATTTTTTACCAGTATAGGTTCCCCTGATTCTTCGGTTTCTTTAAGTTTGTTCATGCCTGCCTGTTCAAGATTTTCCTGAGATGGAAAACGAACAAGAGGAATTGTACCTAATTTTTTAGGGTCAGTGTTAGCCGCATCATAAGAGTAAACATCTCCGTTAGGCTTTATCTCAAATTTATAACAGTTAGCAGGAATTATTATACCTTCTCCGACAATCCAGTCATCAGATGTTACAAGATATCCGTTTTTTCCCTGCTTAAACGCGCCATCTCTTGTGTAAGCAACTTCACCTTCAGGAGAAACAACCGGAATAAAACCAGTTCCGTTTATTGCAACATCATAAGGATTTGATGTAACCTGTATTGAACCTTGTGCATAATCCGTTCTTACAGCACCGGTAAGATATCCGTCTTCATTCAACATTTGTTCAAAACTTACGGATTTATATCCGCGTGTATTGTAATTTGCAAGAGTGTTTGCAACGTAACCGAATTTTTCAAACTGGGTAGTTACGTTGTTTACACTTTTTCTTACTATACCTTGCATACTATACATAGTTTATTCCTCACCTTTTATTATGATGTTGTTCCCAACTGCGAAATTACTTTTTGCAAATTCTGATTTTGAATCATAAATATCTGTCTGTTTGCCTCAAAATTTCTTATAATAGGCATCATTGATATAAATTCGTTTTGTAAAGCAACATTTGAATACTCATTATATCCTTGCTTTACCTGGGGATCTATAACAGCAACACCATTTGAATCAACTATTCCGAGATAAGCAACACTTTCAAGTTTATGGGAATCTTTATTAAATACACTGACAAGTCCCTTTGAATTTATTTTTACATCTTCAATTTTTTCAGGGACAATCGGAAGCTGTATAGGAGTACCCGCACTTGAAAGAACTTGAGCATCTTCAAGAGTCAAAAGATTTCCGTCTTTATCAAGTTTAAACCTTCCATCTCTTGTTAATCGTATTCCGTCAGCGGTTTGTGTCTGAAAATAGCCTTTATTGGCAAGTGCTAAATCAAGAGGATTGTCAGACATTGCAATACGGCCGATTTGATCATCAACGGTCTGTGATAGCCCGTGAACACCTATATATTCCGTAAATGAAGACACAACAGGTTCTTTTCTTTGATAACCTATTTTATCAAAACCTGTAACGTTTTCATTGTACATGCCAATAAGTTCACTCTGAACATGCATTGCTCTGAGTGAAGCCGTTAAGCCCTTTTCACAGTACCTGATTCCGCCGTTAATTTTCATTACTACCTCTTTTTCTAATACAGTCGGACACTTTTGATTATTAATCAATTATTTTTAATAAAATCATCCGTTTGTATTAGATGTAATGTCTTTAATGAAAATTATGCAAAAGTCAACTAAATTTAAGGCAAACAGTCAAAATAACCTTTACCAGACCCGTCAGGACACGTATTTGCGATTGCATACTTAGTACATGCGAACCCGTTATCTGAAGCGTCAGATTCTTTCGAGCAGTTTCCATCAGTCCATTTATAACCGAAATATGAATCCGAAGCATTTGCACAATCCCTATCATCCTCTGTACAATCACGCCACTGCCCCGTCATAGGTTCTAAATTACAATTATTCAGATTCAAATGAAAAAAGAATAAATCATGCCCATAAGCATTAGGTCCCTTGTCAATACCGTTTGTATCTATACTTACCATGTTTCCATAAGTATTATTGAGGCAAAAAGCAAGCGCAAGCCCATCTGCTGCAATAATATTCTCATCTCTAAATTCCGCAACCTGGTCTATGTTAGCAAAACAATTTGGATGAATTTTTGCGATACTAATTTGTTTTGTATAAGTTTTAAAATTATCATAATCAAGATTTGAATTTGCTTGAATTCCAAGATTATTAAATTGAGAAAACAGCAACTTCTTAATATCTTCGGCATTACTCGCAGGACAGCTCAAAAATTCTGATTGAACAGGAATCATAGCCTGTGAAAGAACTGAATAAGCTTTTTTAAATTGGGTTTCTAAAACTTTATGCCTGTAATGAGAAATAAGTGATGGCATTGTCATTGCAGCAACTACACCAACTATGCCAAGGGTTATTAATACTTCTGCTAAAGTAAATGCGACCTTTCCGGAAGATAAGAGGGTAGGAGGATTGGAAGGTAAGCCAATTTCATTTTTTAGAAGATTGTTTGATATTCCAATATTATCTCCCTTTAAGAAATGATTTGCTTGAACTCCCTCCCTGATTAGGGAGGGACTAAGGGTGGGTAACAAAGAAGAGTTTCTGTTTACCCTCTCCTGTCCTTCGGACACCCTCTCACAAGAGAGGGGATAAATTTTTCGTGAGCTTTGCTCACAGATAACGGCCTGACATCTTGCCTTCTTACCCTCCGATCTTCCATTATTGGGATCCTGAAATAAGTTCAGGATGACTGAAAAACTTGCCTTGTTGGCCTCTGTTAGCTCAGAACGCCCCCCCCCCGAACTTCTAATAAATCAATAATTTTCATAAATTTCTCCTTCCTTATATTAACTCAAAATCTCATACAAACCTGAAGCTTCCTGCACACTAACATTATTAGAAGGAACTTTTAATACACGAACAACAACTGTTCTGTTTGCGTACTCTATTTTGATTTCATCTCCCTCTTTAATTTGTTTTGCAGGCTTTGCACTGTTTCCGTTTACATAAACACGCCCGGTCTCAGAAACCTCATTTGCTACTGTTCTGCGCTTAATTAGTCTGGAAACTTTTAAAAACTTGTCTAATCTCATAAATTCTCCTTTGTATATATTACAATTTATGGTATAATTTGTCCAGAGGATATTAATGAAAAAAAATATAATTATCACACTGCTTTTATTATTACTGTTACAAAATTCCGTATTTGCTGCAGTAATTAAGTTTGTTCAGGTGGCAGACAGCCATTTTAGAACAAAAGACGCCTACAGAGCAGAAGTTTTAGAAAATACGGTAAGAGATATTAATAAAGAAAAAGATATTGCATTTGTAGTTTTCACAGGGGACAACATAGATTCTCCGCATGAAGAATATCTGCCTGAATTTATGAAAATAATAAATAAATTGAATGTTCCTTACTACATTGTAATAGGAAATCATGATGTTTTTAAAAACAACGGGCTTTCAAAAGCTCATTATCTTGAAATAGTAAGAGATTACAACTTCTTTTATAAATATAAAAAAACTAACTACGTATTCCAAAAAGACGGTTTTGTGTTTATAGTAGTTGATGGCGCAAAAGAGATAATTCCAGGCTCAATAGGGTATTACAAAGAAGATACCCTCAAATGGCTTGATAAACAACTAAAAAAATACAAAAATGATCCGGTAATTATTTTGCAGCATTTCCCTTTGATTGCGACAAAAGAGGTTAAGACTCATGAAGTTTATCAAAAGGAAAAATATCTTGATTTGTTAGACACTCATGATAATGTAGTATCAATAATTGCAGGTCATCTCCATTTCAACAGTGAAA
The DNA here is from genome assembly GCA_944324295.1 of Candidatus Gastranaerophilales bacterium. Lineage (GTDB taxonomy): Bacteria > Cyanobacteriota > Vampirovibrionia > Gastranaerophilales > Gastranaerophilaceae > Stercorousia. Next base: position 7,998 of record CALUVX010000132.1, on the reverse strand, counting down.
TAATGAGAAATGGGGTTTACCATATAACCTCCCCGACTCTTTTAAGCGAACCGCCTGTATATAAAGTAATAACAGTAAGCACAACAAAAGGGTTTTCTCCAATGATTTACACGGAACTTAAAGAAGTCGACATGGAGAAAGAATAGGATTGCATTTTTTTATAAATAATATTATAATTACACTAACAGTATAGAAGGAAACAATATATAATGGATGGTTCAGGTAATACAGTATTTAATTTGTTTGTAATAGCATTTTTGTTATTTTCAAACGGATTTTTTGTTGCTTCTGAATTTGCAATGGTAAAGGTTAGAAAGACCAGAATAGAACAGCTTGTAAATGAAGGAAATTACAACGCAAAAATTGCAATGGAAGCACTGAAAGATCTTGATAAATTTATTGCAGCCGTACAACTTGGAGTTACAATATCCAGTATCGGATTAGGTTGGGTTGGCGAAGGAACACTTGCTCATATTATCGAACCGATTTTTGCTTTTTTACCTGGTATCGGCAAAAATATTGCAACTCACACAGCATCAGTATCGATATCATTCGCACTTATCACATTTTTCCATGTTGTACTTGGTGAACTTATACCAAAATCAATAGCCCTTGAATATACAGAAAAAACAGCACTTTGGGTTGCAAGGCCTATGCAGGCTATCACATTTGTCTTTAATCCCTTTATATGGCTTTTAAACGGTTTTGGGAACTTTGTCCTAAAACTGTTGAATATACCTCATTCGCATAAAGGCTCGCTTGTCCATTCTACCGAAGAACTTGATATGCTTGTAAATGCAAGCTATGACGGCGGAGTATTAAATGAAACAGAAAAAGATATGCTTCATAATGTATTCAAATTTTCTGATTTAACAGCTAAACAGGTTATGGTTCCAAGAACGGATATGGTTTGTATATCTATTGATACTCCTATGGAAGAACTAAATAAATTAGCAGCAGAAAATCAATATACAAGATATCCCGTTTATGAAGGAGATATTGATCATATTATAGGTATAGTACATGTAAAAGATTTATATTCTCTATCGGTAAAAGATGAAATTTGTCCGATTTCCAAAATTTTACGTGAAGTTCTTCTTGTTCCTGAAACAATAACAATGGACAATCTTGTTCTTGAGTTTAAAAAACGTAAAGGTCAGATGGCAATTGTCGTTGATGAATTCGGCGGAACATCAGGACTTATTACACTTGAAGACGTTATAGAAGAAATATTCGGTGATGTTCAGGATGAATTTGATGAAGAAGAACCTGAAGAAGAAGATATAAAAGAAGTCGCTCCAAATACCTATATTGCAAATTCTATGATGCGTATTGATGAATTTGCAGAATTTTTCAAAATTAAAGAAGATGATATTGACGATGATGACATAGATACTATTGGGGGACTTGTTGTTAAAATTTTAGGACGTATTGCCGAAATCAATGACAAAGTAACATTCAACAATCTTACATTTGTTGTAAAAGAAGTTGACGGGGCAAGAATTACAAAACTTGAAATTATAAAATCTGATCCGGAACCCGCAGAAAAAGAAGCTGAACAACAAAGTTAAAATAGCATGCTCGGCATGCTATTTTATTGAATACTACACAAACTTGAGTATTTTATAAAACATTTCCTCTTTTTAAATGATGTAGATGAAACTATATTGTATAGAATAGATATGTAAGATATTTTGAACAATATTTGGGAAGTTTAATGAGCCAGAGTTTTGATTTTACATCATATAATAATATAAAAAGGCTTTCGGAAGATGAGCTTGCATCTTTGTGGGAAGAATACCTGAAAGACAAAACAAATAAAAGCATCCGTGATACACTTATTGTTCAATATATATATTTAATCCGATATGTAGTAGGACGTGTAAAAGTAACACTTCCTTCAACAATTTCTATAGAAGATATAGCTGGTTACGGGGTGGAAGGGCTTATAAATGCAATAGAAAGATATTCTCCTCAAAAAAATACAAGATTTGAAACTTATGCTTTAATACGAATAAGAGGAGCTATTTTAGATAAAATCAGAGCTCAAGACTTTTTGCCAAGAAGTGTAAGAAAAAAAATAAAAGATATAAAAAATGCACAAGAATATTTAAAACAGGAGCTCGGCAGAATGCCGACAACTTCAGAAATTGCTTCATATCTGGATATGGAACCGGATAAAGTTCTTCAGCTTTTATCAGAAGATACAACAATGACATCTTTATATGACAGAAAAGGCAATACCGACGACAGCCTTGAAATCATAGACACAATTGAAGATACTAATAAACTTAATCCTCAGGAACAAGCAGAAGAACAAAATGTTAAACAGCAGCTTGAAAAAGCTTTAAGAAGACTTCCAGAACGGGAACGCATTATAATGGTTTTGTACTATCAGGAAAATATGACGCTTAAAGAAATCGGTTCAACCATAAATATGTCAGAATCACGTGTTTGTCAGCTTCATGCGCAGGCAATTATGAAACTTAAAAATATCCTGAGCGAAAACAGAACATCAAGACTTCGCCAAAGCATTATCTCCTAACTTCATATTCAAGTATTACGAAATCTACCCTGCTGTCAAAACCTGACTGTTTTGCCGAAACATTATCTTTAAACGGCATATATTGACCATATCCCAATGTAAATAATTGTGCAGGCGGGAGTTTACCGGAATTAATCATATATTCAGCTATATTAGACGACCTTGATAACGATAATTCCCAATTATTTTCATCATTTATAAACTCCTCCGTATGATTTTCTATTACACAATAATTCGAAAGCCTATGCAAAAGCTCCGCTATTGTATCAAGAATGCACAAAGAACTTTCCTTAATCCTTGCTTCACCTTTATTAAAAAAATACTTTTCATTTATACTTACAATAAGTCCTCTTGGAACTTTTGTATAAATTATCCCATCCTTTACAGGCATTGAAGCCCTAAAAACTGCCTCTAGCCTTTGAGCTTTTGACTGATAAGAGACAGAAGCATCAATTACTTGTTCATCAGAAGCTCCGGTACAAAAGATTAATATCAATATCAGAATAAAAAGATATATTTTTCGCAAAGTCTGCCTCCTGAAAAATATTTTCCAAATTCAAGAGTATATATCTATTACCTGACAGAGTTACGGCTTTAAGACAGACAGCACAAATGTGTCATTAAAATATTTATTTGCGCAGTCATAAATATCTTTGACAGTAACCTGTTTAATTTTTTCAACTGCTTTTTCATGAAAATCAAAACCAAATCCCATTATACCATAATGCGCCAGCCAATTTGCCTGCTGGGAATTTGTCTCGCCTATAAACGCCCATTTCCCAAACAAATTATTTTTAGCATTTTCAAGTTCTTCTTCACTGACAATAACGGTTTTAATTTTCTGAATTTCTTCATCAAACCCCTTGAGTGATGTTTCTATATTGCCGGGTTCTGTTGCAATATAAATTGAAAAATTCGCAGAAAGCCTTGCAACATCATAGGCGCTTCTGACAACATAAGCCAGCCCCTTTTTGTCCCTTAACTCTAAAAAAAGTCTTGAAGACAGACCGCTTGCCCCTAGAATTATATTCAAAAGAGAAATAGGTGCATAATCATCACTGTCAGCAGTTGAAACAATCCAGCCCTTTAAAATATGTGCCTGATTAAGATCCTGCTGAATAACTTCAACTTCTTTTGTCTTTGATAATTCAGGCCTTCTCAAACGAGGAAGCTCTTCTATGGACGGAGTAATATCAGCAAAATAATTTTGGACAAGACCATGAACCTTTTCAAAATCCAAATCCCCGACAAATACCGCAACCTTTTTACTGTTATCAACAATAGCTCTGTATGCGTTAATAACATCTTCTTTTGTAATATTTTTAAGATTTTCAAGAATAACTGTATTTGTATAGCCATAATTGTGGCCCTCATATAAATTTTTATAATAACTATCAATAACCTTTACACGGGGAGAATCAAGTTCTGCAATAATTTCACCTTCAAGTTTAGTTCGTTCTTTTTCAAACTCTTCAAATGTAGTGTTTTTAACTATATCTGATACAATTTCCATTGAACGTTCAAAATCTTCATTAAGACATACAAACTTAAATTTAATATAATCAAGCTTAAGTTCAGCCGTAAATTCTATAGCATACTTGTCTAATTCTTCGGACAAAGCCTGTGCCGTACGAGTTTTTGTACCTTGCATAAAAAGTCTTACCATTAAGGAATAAACTCCCGGCTCCGGCAATGGATTATTTAGCGAAAAATTTAAATAAAAAGCCGTACGCGGGGTATTTTTGTTTCTCTTATACGCAAATTCAATATTATTGCTTAACTTTGTAATTTTACTATCCATATAATCTCTCCTCTTAGCCCAATTTTATCATAATACATATCAAAACACAAATCTGATTTTTTTGTTATAATTAGGCAAAGAGGTTAAAATGAAAAAAGGATTATTTATCACATTTGAGGGGGCAGACGGCTGTGGAAAAACAACTCAGATGAAGTTATTAGCCGAATATTTAAAAAATAACGGAAAAGAAGTTGTTCTTACACGGGAACCCGGCGGGAAAGGCTTAGGAGAAAAAGTCAGGGAGATACTGTTGAATTATGACGGGCCTGTTTCTGACAGATGCGAATCATTTTTATTTCTCGCAGACAGGGCACAAAATATAGATATTATTGTAAATCCTGCCGTTGAAGAAGGGAAAATTGTACTTTGCGACAGACATATTGATTCCACTGTAGCATATCAAGGATACGGAAGAGGGCTTGATATAAAAAAAATTAATATGCTGAATAACATTGCCACAAACGGTAAAAAACCGGATTTAACCTTTGTATTTGATATAGATGTGGAAACCTCAATGCAGCGTGTTGGCAAAGAAAAAGACAGAATGGAAAGTGCAGGAATTGATTTTCATAATCGGGTAAGGCAGGGTTACCTTGAACTTGCAAAACAAGAGCCTCAAAGAATTAAAGTTCTTAATGCAACAAAGTCTATAGATGAGATCCACAAAAATGTTATTAAAATTTTTGAAAAAATAGTGTAAACTAGCAAAAATTTTTTTTACGGGATTTAAAATATTAAAATAAAATCATAAGGAAACTTTATGACCACACAAATAACTCCCGCAATGGCATATTACCAGCCTAATCCAGCAGCAGCAAGAAAACGGAAAATAGGATTGGCAGTTACAGGCGCATTAATCGGAATGAACGCATATTACCTACCGGTAAAAAAAGATGCATTTGTTCAAAAGGCATTTGACCTGACAAAAGTCGATACAAATACACAAATTGCATCACTGGCAAAGGCCGCAAAAGAAGTTGAAGCCAAAGATGTAAGCACTGAAAGCAAAATGATTTTACGCGAAATGGGCTTAAGTGAAGATGTAACATCTATTACAGACAAATGCATTGAGCTTGATAAAAAAATAACCGATAAAAAATCTGCGGATAACCTTAAAATCAACTTTATGGAAAATTATGATGCATATAAAAAATCCCCGAGCCTAATGGATGATATGAGCAATAGGGCCTATAGGACAGTAAAGAAAACAAAAATGAAATGGGGACTGGGAATCGGAGCCGCAATCGGATTAGCCCTCGGATTACTCACCAGCAGAGAATAAGCTAAACTGCAATCAATTTCGGATTATGGATTACATCTATTACGTTTGTGTCTCTAAAATGTGATATAATCTTTATATTTTCCGGATGCTTTGCATTTTCTTTTGCTAAAATAGCACCAACAATTGCCTCTAATTGCGACATCGGCATCATATTGAGAGGTAAATCCAACTGCCACTCATTTTTTAAAGTCTGCTGCAAAAACTTACAATCAGCAGGTGAACGCTCGATATAACAAGAATTCAAATGAAGACTTTGCCGTGTTAAATATAATTCAAAACGATTTATCTCAATACCTTTTTCCATTAATGATTTAAAGTATTCACACCCTCTTGTGGAATATCTTTGTGTCCAGCCTTCACGATTTGGGATTAAGGGATTTGTAGAAACAAGCTGATAAGGCTTGCCGAGTATTCTCCACTTGCCGTTAAGCATAGTTCTGTCCCAGACTAAAGAAACACATATTTTAGAGTACTTTAACGATGAATAATTATCAAAAAAGAACATTACATCGTTCATTGTATAGAGTTTGTCTACAAGAATAAGGTTATTATCCTCATCTAACACGGCAACACCGCTGTCCATACCTGATGATGCCGCTAATGATAATCCTATATAATATTGCATTTTACCTTTTAACCTTTTTTATGAGCTTAATTTTACAGTTACTACACCGATAACTATAAGTAAAATCCCAAATAACTTTGGAAAAGTTACAGATTCATGGAAAAATATTATACCTATTAATGCAATTAGTATTAATCCTACAGCACTCCAAATTGCATAAGCCACTCCCATTTCAATAGTTTTTAATGCAAACGATAAGAATACAAAACATAATACATATCCTGCAAACATTCCAATTGTCGGGAGCAAATTCGTCAAACCATTTGAAAGTTTCATCATAGAAGTTCCAAAAAGTTCCAGAGCTATTGCGAATAACAGGTATAGCCATCCCATACAAACTATTCCATTAATTGTGTAATGATTAGTGGTCCGTCATCAGTTGCAAGAACAGAATGTTCAAAGTGAGCCGACGGCATTTTGTCTGTAGTGCTTACTGTCCATTCATCGTCTGCAACTACAACTTCATCATCGCCCAAATTTAACATAGGTTCAATTGCAATAGCATAACCTGACTTAATCAGAGTATGATCGCCGACCTTATAATTAAACAAGAATGGTTCTTCATGCATTTCATGACCAACACCGTGTCCGCCATATTGACGAACAATACCGAGTTTTTCTCTTACTGCAACGGCTTCTATAGCACCTGAAATATCATCAAGAACATTACCCGGTTTCATCTGTGCAATCCCTGCAAAAAGCGCTTCCTCAGTTGCTTTCAAAAGTCTTTTGCATTCATCGCTAATTTTCCCGACAGGGTAAGTCCAGGCACCGTCTCCAACCATACCTGCATAAGTCGCACCCACATCAATACTAATGATATCGCCTTCCTTAACCTTTATATCTTCATGTGGAATTCCATGAACTACCTGTTCATTTATTGATGCACAAATTGAGCCCGGGAAACCGTGATAACCTAAAAATGTCGGAACAGCACGTTCTTTTCTGATAATATCATGAGCGATACTATCCAATTCTTTTGTGCTTATACCGGGTTCTATAACCTCTTTCATTTTTTGATGAACAAGCGCAACAATATGCCCTGCATGACGTATTCTTTTAATTTCATCACGTGATTTTTTATGGATCATTTGATTACCTCTAATAATCTTTCCCATACTTCGTCAATTGTTCCGTTGGCATCAATTGATTTAAGAACACCTTTTTTTGTATAATAATCAACCAGCGGAGCAGTCTCCTTATTATATGTATCAAATCTTGATTGCGCAACTTCTCTTGTATCATCTTTACGCTGTGTAAGTGCAGCCCCGTCTTTATCGCAATGTCCAGCAACTTTAGGCGGCTTAAATTCGAGGTTGTAAATTTCTCCGCAAACAGGGCAGGAACGACGATTTACAATTCTTTCAACAAGAATACTTGTATCAATATCAAAGTATACGGCAATAAATTTTGTATCAATACCGTTATCAATTTCAGCGTTCATTTTTTCAAGCTCTTCTGCCTGTTCTACGCTTCTCGGATAACCGTCAAGGATATATCCGTTTTTGCAGTCATCTTGAGAAAGTCTGTTTTTAATAATTCTGGAAACAAGCTCTACAGGGACTAGCTGTCCTTTATCAATATAGCCTTTAGCTTCCTTTCCTGCTTCTGTTTCTCCCTTAATTTCAGCTCTCAATAACGAGCCTGTGTCAATATGCGGAAATTTCAAAAATTCCGCAAGTCTGTTTGTTTGTGTACCTTTACCGCAAGCCGGCGGTCCTAAAAAAATCAATTCTTTTTTTGTC
>CALUVX010000131.1 GCA_944324295.1 Candidatus Gastranaerophilales bacterium | reverse complement strand
GAATATACAATATATAACCTGAAAAGTGCGTGTTGTCAATTTTGTATCACCAAATAAATAATTCCACGCCTTAATTCCGTAATAAGAGCCGCAAAGCATTGTCGACAGTACAAAACAGCTAGCCATAAATGTTAATAAAATCGGGAAAAACGGACAAACTGTTCCAAATGCTTTTGATGTTAATTCAATCCCTGCAATTCCTGATGTATTAAGGTATTGTCCGGAAACAACTATGACAAAAGCTGTAGCGGAACCTACAATCACGGTATCAACAAACGGCTGCAGCATGGCTATAAATGCTTGCGCTACAGGGTTATTCGTTTTAACTGCAGAGAAAGCAATAGGTGCGGTTCCAAGACCAGCTTCATTTGCAAACATTGCACGACGAAAACCCCACAGCATACACATCATCCATCCACCGGCTAATGCTTTTGGATGAAATGCTTCTTTTAAAATTACTCCGAATGTATGAGGAACATGGCCGATATTATAAAGGCATACCGCAAAAGCTGTCAAAACATATAATGTACACATAACCGGAGTTACTTTAGATGTGAATTTTCCTATAGCCTTAATCCCGCCGATAATTGTAAAATATGTTATAACAGCAACAATCAATCCTAAAAGCCATCCTTGATTTGCAAAAAAACTGTTATTTCCTCCTGTTACTTCTGTTATCTGTGTGGTCATTGCGTTAATTTGAAATAAATTCCATCCGCCTATCATTGCGAAGATGCAGCACACCGCATAGAGTTTTGACAGGTGAGGTGCAAATTTACCTATATATTTGTTATTTTTTAAGGCTCCTTCAATATAATACATTGGGCCGCCGGCAATTGTGCCATCCGGATTAACTTTTCTGAATTTTAACCCTAAAAGAACTTCTGCAAATTTTAATGCCATAGAGAAAAAACCTGCCAGTATCATCCAAAAAATTACACCGGGGCCTCCTATTGATACAGCAGCCGCTGAACCGGCAACATTCCCTATACCTGCAGAAGCTGAAATTGTTGCAGTGAGAGCCTGAAAAGAAGATACTTCCCCTTTTTTCTTTTTTACTCTGATTTCTTTATGTTCGTAATTTTTTGTAATAAGCTGTATTGCATGTTTAAATCCCCATATTCCTATAAATCTTGTGCGGATTGTAAAATAAAATGCAGCAATCATAAGCAGAGCAACGAGAAATTCAATTCTGACTCCTTGAATGGTAACTGAACTGAATATTATCCCTGAAATTTTATCTGCTATCGGTGATAAGAATGTATCTATGGCTGTGTCTAAATTCATTACTATATAAGTCTAGCACAAACATGCTAACATTAAAAACTAATTCTCCTCGGGTAGTCTTTAGGAACTTTCCAGCCATTTTGCTGAATTATCGCAGTGCAATAGTTTCCGTTCCCTGAAATGCATCCGTATGTACCGTCATTATAAAGTGTACGTTCTTCTCCATCCCAATAATACATATAACTTTCCATACCTTTATTGTAAAGATATTTCCAAGCTTCTGCTGAATTATTCGGATAAAATTCAAAAGCGAAAGCACATTTGCCAAAGCTGTCAACTTTTTTTGATTTTAGACATTTCTCTGCATTTTTAGGGAAAAAAATAATTTCTCTGTTAGAACCATACTGGAATGCAAATGCACTTCCGTCAGGTAAATGATAAACAATTCTCTTCTGTCCATCGCCGTCTGTCAGTTCATTTTTACCTGTTATATTGAAATAAGGTGCAAGATACGTTTCAAATGATACTCTGAATTAAAGCCGGTATAGTTAATGCCGCAACGACACCTATAATTCCAAGGGTTATTAATACTTCTGCCAATGTAAATGCGATTTTACGTTGATTGTTCCACAGGGCTACATGCGTAGCACCTTCGGCTAAGGTAAAGGCTATTTTCGATTTTAGTGAAGTGTGAAATGTGAAGCGTGAAACGCAGTTATCTCCCTCCCTGATTAGGAAGGGACTAAGGGTGGGTATCAATTTTCTATTGTTTAAATGATTAAAACCCATCCTAACCTTCCCTAATAAGGGAAGGAACTTATTTTTATTTATATCAAACTGTGATAAAGAAACACTATTATTATTCCCGATAATAGCATATCTTCCTATCCTCTTACCTTCTAATCTTTCGGTAATGATATCGCGCAACATGTGCGCGATGACATTACAGTAAACGACTTGCCTTCTGGCCTTCCTGCCCTCCGGTCTTTCAATTACAAATCTAAAAACCCGCTCTATAATTGGTTTTTCGGGGGGGGGGCGATTCTCAGCTCTTCTCTATTCATAATTTTTGCCTCCTAAAAATTAAATCTATATTTATATTTTAACTTATGTTCCATAATTTTTCAAGTTAATGTTAATGTTTAAACAATTTTTTTATTAAAGGAAATGAGAGTGCTAATGCTCCTATGCCTAAAAATGCAAAAACGGATTTTGGCGTTTTTCTTTTTTCAATACTTTCTGAATTTTTCATAGAAACATAAATATCATGGTTAAGTCTGTTAAAATCTCTGGATGCCTCTTCGTGAGAATATAATACAGGTTTATATAAGCTGTTGGGAGGTGTAATTATCCCGACATTTAACGGCATATTTTTCATATTTTGATTTACACTGACACTATTCTCCATATATTAATTAAAACAAAATAAATTAATAAATTGCCCAAAATATTTAATTATGTTAAGTATATGTATTGACAAAAATATATAAAAATAATAAAATGAGAATTATTACTGATTTTGAGGAAAATTATGAACTATTCTAAACAAAGAGAAGTTATACTTGATACTTTAAAATCAAATGTTGTTCATCCGACAGCTGAATATCTTTATGCAATATTAAAAGAGAAAGCTCCAAATATTAGTCTTGCTACATTATATCGAAATTTAAATCAGCTTTCAGATAATGGTATTATAAAAAAGATTGACGGGCTTGAAGCTTCATCGCATTTCGATCATAATACCCATGAACATTATCATTTTATATGTGATGAGTGCAAAAGGGTTTTCGATGTAAGTTCTGATGTCGCCCCGAATATCGTTCAAAAAACAGAAGAAGAAACCGGGTTTATTGTAAAAAAACATGCTATAGTGTTTAATGGTATTTGCAAAGATTGTCTGGAAAAGATAAAAGAAAGTAACTAGAAAAAGTAAAGGAGAATTTATTATGGAAAAGTATGTATGCACTGTATGCGGATATGTTTATGATCCTGAAGAAAATGAAGGGGTAAAATTTGAAGATTTACCTGATGATTATGTTTGCCCTCTTTGCGGTGTCGGCAAAGATATGTTTGAAAAACAATAAAGTTTTAAAATTTTTATGTGAAGGTTAAGGTAGAAAGGAAGTGTTATGCCAGAATTAAAAGGAACAAAAACAGAAAAGAATTTGTGGACTGCTTTTGCAGGTGAGTCTCAAGCCAGAAATAAGTATACCTATTATGCTTCTCAGGCTAAAAAAGAGGGGTTTGTTCAAATAAGTAAAATATTTGAAGAAACTGCAAATAATGAAAAAGAACATGCTAAAATTTGGTTTAAGGCTTTACATGGCGACAAAATCCCGGAAACTTTGAAAAACCTTGAAGACGCTGCAGACGGAGAAAATTATGAATGGACAGATATGTATGCTACTTTTGCAAAAGAAGCGAAGGAAGAAGGCTTTGATACATTGTCCGCATTATTTACTCTTGTAGGTAAAATTGAAAAAGAACATGAAGAAAGATACAGAGCTCTTTTAAATGCCGTAAAGAACAGCACTGTTTTTGCGAAAAATGAAGTTGTTGTATGGGAATGCGCAAACTGCGGACATATTCATTCAGGTGAAAAGGCCCCTGAAATTTGTCCGGTATGTAAACACCCGCAGGCATATTTCTTTATGAAAGCCAAAAATTATTAATAACAAAGGGGCTTTGTATTATGCAAAGCCTTTTTGTTTATGTTAAAATGTTGAATAAACGAGAGGGAAATTTTGTGAATCTTAAAGGGACCGAGACTGAAAAGAATTTACAGCGGATATTTGAAAGTAATGCCAAAAGGCGTATGGAATATGATATCTATGCCCTGATAGCGGAAAAACAAGGATTTAACGACGTAGGGCGTCTTTTAGCCCGTTTTGCCAACAATGAAAAAGAACATTCCAAATTGTGGTATAAATGGCTTAAAAGTTATAGCGGCAACCTGCCTGACTTATCGTCTTGTGTAAAAAATGCATTGGAGCAAGAAACAGATGAACTTGAGGGATTATATGAAAATTCCGCCCAAAAAGCCAAAGAAGAGGGCTTTGAGCATATCGCCGGTCTCTTGGAAAATATTGAAAATATTGAAAAGGTTCACTATGACAGGTTAAGAAAATTAATATTGAAGCTTGAAGATAAAACAGAACCTAACCCCGACGGAACTTATAATTGGGTTTGCAGTACATGCGGGGCTGTTTTTGTTCAAAAAGAGGAACCCCAATATTGTCCCTTGTGTTTGAGAGAAGAAGTATTTTTTTATAAACAGCCAAATAAATAGTAAAGGAGAAATATAAATGAAATTTCAGGAAATTAAAAACAATATTTTTTATTGCGGTTTGAATGACTGCGACAGAAGAATTTTTGATGAGTTAATCCCATTGGAACACGGTACAAGTTATAATTCTTATCTTGTAAAGGGTTCTGAAAAAACTGCAATAATTGATACAATGTATCCGCCGAAAACTAAAGAATATTTAAAAAGATTGGTTGATAATCAGATTGGAAAAGTTGATTATATTATTGCTAATCACGGTGAACAGGATCATTCAGGATCTATTCCTGCTATGTTGGAAAAATACCCGAATGCAATTGTACTAACAAACCCTAAATGTGCTGAAAATATTAAATCAATGCTTCATGTTGCAGATGAAAAAATCAGAGTTATTGCTGACGGAGAAGAAGTTTCTCTCGGTGATAAAACTTTGAAATTTATTTTTGCTCCCGGTGTTCACTGGCCTGATACAATGTTTACTTATATTAAAGAAGACAATGTAATTTGCACATGCGACTTTTTGGGTGCTCATTATACATTCTCAGATGTTTTTGCTCAGGAAAGTGTTGAGCTTGAAAAAAGTGCTAAGCGTTATTATGCAGAAATTATGATGCCGTTTAGAATGATGTGCAAAAAGTATACTCAAATGGTAAAAGATATGAATGTTGACATGATTTTGCCCAGCCATGGCCCTGTATATAAAAGACCGGACTTTATTCTTGATTTATATACTGATTGGACATCAGATACTCCCAAAAATCTTGTTGCACTTCCTTATGTTTCAATGTATGAAAGTACAAAAGATATGATTGATTATTTGAGTGAAAAATTGAATGAAAAAGGTATTGAAACATTTAAATTTGATATCGTAGATGATGACTTGGGTGATTTGGCAATGGCTTTGGTAGATGCAGCTACAATTGTTATGGGAACTTCAATGGTTCTTGCAGGTCCTCATCCTATGGCTGTAAATGTTGCATACCTTGCGGCAGTTTTAAGACCAAAAGCTAAATTTGCATCTTTAGTAGGTTCATACGGCTGGGGCGGCAAGCTGTTTGATTTGATTGCTCAAATCCTGGCTCCGTTGAAACTTGATTTAGTTGAACCTTTACAGGTTAAAGGTAAACCTACCCAGGAAGATTTTAAAAAACTGGATGCAATGGCTGAAAGCATTTATGAAAAACATAAGTCAATAGGATTGGTAAAATAGAGATATAAGCAGCGGGTTTAAAAAGCCCGCTGTTTTTAATTGTAAAATTTTATGAATTTTTAGCAATTATTTTTTTATATTGGTTTTAGAATTAGTATAAAAATGGAGGAAAAATTATGATTAAAGCAATTAATTTTCTTGGAAAACCCGAAGCACCAGGTTCGGTGTCAAATGTAGCGGCTTCAAAACCTGAAGTTAAGGAAGCTCCGAAATCAGAACCGGCAAAGGATACTTTTGTTCAGTCTGCACCGAAACAGGAAGAAGCTTCAAAAGCTGATCCAAATGATAAATTTGTAAAATCAGAAAAAAAAGAAAGCTGAAGAAAAAGACGACTAGTAAAAAAAATATAATTTGTAAATAAAATCCGCCAATTTTTAAGTTTTATTTTAAATTAGCGGATTTATTTTTTATTACAAATTTTTAAAATAATTTGTATCTGTTAAAGCATAATATGCACAAGTTGCACCGTTATTGTTAGATGTAGAGGTCTTTGAGCAGTATTGTTCACGTTGATTATTAAAATATGTTCCGTCAGCACCCATTGGTAGCACTTTTCCTTCTGAAGTTATTTGAAACATAAATAGATCATGACCTAATTTGTTAGGACGTTTTTTATACCCGTTTACATCTATCGAAACTATATAACCGATTCCTTGAGCTTGTTTCCCCTGTTCAATAAGCAATAAAGTACCATCGGGTGTTATAAATCCTCCATCATCAAAGTATTGAGAACTGATTGCATTGCCATTATAACTTGTATAATAAGTAAATGTGTCGTCTTCGTTTCTTAAAATACAGCCGGTATCATATACTATAGACCCACAATCTTGTGCAGATTTATATTGTTCTGCAAGTCTTGTTTTAAACGTGCTGCTATAGTTTTCATAGTTAAAATCAATATCATCTTCTGTTTTTATCATCATAACTGCCTGCTGTAGTACTGAATATTGTTTTTTGAAAGCTGTTTCAAGCTCTTTTTTATTTGTACTATTTATAAGTGCCGGCAAAGTTAATGCTGCAATCACACCGATGATACCAAGAGTTATTAAAACCTCAGCTAGCGTGAATGCAATTTTACGTTGATTGTTTGTCCGGGCTACGTGTGTAGCACCTTCTGCCAATGTAAATGCAATTTTCTGTTTTAGTGAAAGGTGAAAAGTGAAGTGTGAAACGGGGTTATCTCCTTCCCTGATTAGTGAGGGACTAAGGGGCAATCTTCTATTGTTTGATTGATTAAAACCCATCCCATCCTTCCCTGTATAGGGAAGGAGCATATTTTTTCGTGAGCTTCGCTCACAGATAACTGCCAGCCCTCTTGACTTCTTGTCCTCTGGGCTTCCGGTAATTAGATCCCGCTACAAGTTCGGGATGACAGATATTAGACTTTTACCCTTCTCCTTTTCTAATAATTTATAAATAGGCTCTACGATTGCGTCTTGCGGGGGGGGGGCAGTCTCAAAGCTTCTTGTTTAAACATTTTTCATCCTCCTAACTTTTTTCTCATTATTTACTATTTTTTGCCATTTGTCAAGATACTAACTCCCCTGATTTTACGCTAACTGAATTATTGTTTATATAATTTACCAATGCTTTAAATACAAACGGGTGTAGTTTGCCTTCTTTAACATCCTGATAGATTATTGTTAGAGCTTGTTTGGGAGTTAGTTCTGACTTATAGCTCCGTTTTTCTGTGAGCGCAGAGTATTTATCTGCAGCTGTAAGTATCTGAAGATTAATATCTGCATTAAAGTCTTTCCCAACCCAGGGATAACCTGTCTTTTTAGCATTCTGATGATGGTTTCTTATTAGTTTTAAGGTTTTATCATTCAGATTTGTTGTTTTTAGTAGCTCATAACTTAGTTCTGAATGCTTATGCATTATTTCGGTTTCTAAGTCATTAAGTTTGTCGGGTTTGTTTAAAATTTCAGACGGTATAAGAACTTTTCCTATATCATGCAGGTAGGCAGCATCCTGAAGCTCTTTTATATCAACTCTGCTGCTCAGTGCGAACGGAAGATTTGCAGTAATACCTTTTACGATATTTAGTGTTTCATTCAGATGATGTTTTTTAAGTTCATTCAATTCCTTAATATTTAATTTCATTTCCGGATTGAAAATTTTTACTAATTTTGTTATTTTAGGATTTCCCTGTATCATTTTTCTTATTGCAGTTTCTGATGTAAAGCGGTCAAGAGAAGTACTTTCAAATTTGTCAGCAGTAAGCTCATTTCCGAATGTGATATATTTGTTCGGATTAACATAAATATTTGGTTGTATTGCGCCCACACCAAGCGCTCTTGTTATTTCCAATCCCATTACAATCTACACTGAATTACACTACTACATATTTATAAAGTTTTTTTAGCTTTGAAAATTGTCTTTAAAATATCAGATGTGTACAAATTTTAACAAATTAAGGATATATAAAGAATAAAATTTTTTTTGCTTTTGCGTGTTATTATAAAGATATGAGAGATATCAGAAATGTTTTAATATGCGGTATAGGTGCAGTAGGCAGTATTTATGCTGATAAAATTCAAAACTATGATGCAGAAAGTTTAAGGGTTCTGGTTGATAAAGACAGATATGAAAGGTATATAAAAAATCCTACAGTTTTTAATGGCAGAGAATTGAATTTTAACTATGTTTTGCCGGATACTACTGATTTCAAAGCCGATTTAATAATAATAGCTACAAAATTTGACGGTTTAAATGATGTAATAAAGAATATAAAAAATTTTATTCAAAATGATACTGTAATTTTATCACTTTTAAATGGGGTTACAAGTGAAAAAATTATTGCAGAAGTATACGGGCGTGATAAACTTTTGTATTCTTATTTTATCGGGCACAGCGCAATTAGAAATGGAAGAAACATAAGCCATGATGATGTAAATACTATTGTTTACGGTTCTGAAAATTCGGATGATTTTGAAAATGTCCGAAGAGTAAAAGAATATTTTGATAAAGCAGGTATAAATTATAAAATTCCGGAAGATATAATTCATTCTTTATGGTTGAAATTTATGCTGAATGTCGCTGCAAATCAAACAACGGCAATTTTAAGACTTACTTTTGGTGAAATGCTTGCTAATGACAAGTGTATGGATTTTGCAATTAATATTATGAAAGAAGTTCAGACTGTTGCAGATGCAGAGGGAGTACGAAATACTGATATAATGATTGAAGAAACTGTTGAAAATCTGCATAAGATGATTCCTGATGGCAAAACCTCAATGCTCCAGGATGTAGAAGCAGGCCGAAAAACAGAAGTAAATATGTTTGCCGGTACTGTTATTGAGCTTGGTATAAAACATGGAATTGAGACACCTTATAACAAAATTATAAAAGAGCTGATAGAAATTATTCACAGGCAGCAGGATTTAAGTAAATTGGATTATCTTCTTAATGTTTCTTAATTCTTGCCTATTTTAAGCAATTTTTCTTGCAAATTTTCCTTTATTAAATTACGGGGAAAATTACAGGAGAAAATTATGGTTGAGAAGATTTCAAAACAGCAGGCTTATATTAATGCAGTTATGGCAAAGCTTCCTGATGTAAAAGAGAAAAAGGCCTATAAAATAAAAAAAGGCGAAACTCTTTGGAGTGTAGCTAAAAGAAACCTAAATAAGAAAAAGGCTACAAATAACGAAATAAATAACAGAATGCTTTTGATTGCGAAAATGAATAACTTGAAAACAGTGGAGAAAATGAACAATTTAAAGGTCAATCAAAGTATCTATCTCCCGTCGGCCGAAGTTCAGCCTGCCGCAAATAAAAATACAAAAAAGACAGTTGTGTCAAAAGTTCAAAACAATTCTGTTCAAAAACAGGCTAAAGCTGTTAACGTAAGAACAAATGCAGAGAAAAGCTCTTTAGATGTACTTAATTCATTAAAGAATGATAAAACTGTTAAAGTTGAAAAAGTCCATATTTATGGAGATACAAACTGCTATCATGTAACTAACAGTGAAAAAACAAAATATGGGTTTATTAATCAAAATAATATGCTTACATCATTTAATACCAACGGAAATAAAATAGATGATATATATGTGGAGGATTCAAAAAAGAATTTAAACCCGTTTGGATATGATTATAAAATTGATAAAAACGGTATGATAAAAGAAAATCAATATCCGTTTAAAGTTAAAGGACAGTTGTCTAAACAGGAAAACGTTCAGCTGAGAACAGAGCTACAAAAGGCAATGCAAAAAGCAAAATAATTTTTTGGTATTAAAATTTCAGGCAATAATTCAATATAATTAAAAATTGTCCTGTTGAAATTGTTTATTATAATCAATAGTTTGCTTACGCATTTGTTGAACTTCTTCTACCTGACGGTCAACATGTTCTTCTACACTTTCACTGTTGACGGATGAACCGTTAAGTTTAAGTGAAGAAACCCCTTTTAATGCACTCATGCTTATCATAAATACCACAGCAGTGATAACTAAGCCTATTAATAAGTCAATTGCGCCGAATGCCTGTTTTTTCATTTTAATTTAACCTGTTTTTATTTATAAAAAATCTGATAGCTTCTTCTGTTGTTTTGGGTGTTCTTAAAATTTCGTCTTTAATTATATTAGGGCCGGTTTTGTCAACAAATAATTTTTTGTAAATTTTCAAACCAAAAAATATGACAAGTGAGGATAGAACAACTCCGCCCATAGCTAAAGCGAATTTAAAAATCGCATTTTGCATGACAGCAGAGCGGGTTTGTTCGCACAAGCCCGCATTTGCTGTTAAAAATATTAATGTAAAAATTGTATTAACTATTTTATTCTTCAACTTTTGCCTCAGTTGTTTCTTTTGATTTTTTAGTACGCGTTTTTCTGGTCTTTGATGTCCCGCGGTTTGGTCTTCTTTTTGGCTTTTCTTCTGCCGGCTGCTTATCATCCGGCTGTTCGTCAACCTGCGGTTCAGAATGCGTTTCCGGTTGTTGTGCAGTTTCAACTTCCATAACCAGTTTAATTTCTTCATTCGGCTTTAAGACCGTTTCAGCCGTTTCAATTGATGGTTCTATAACTGTTTCCGGTTCTTGTTTTTTCTCAAACTTATTTTTTCTTCCGCCGCGTTTCTTTTTGTTATCACGTTTTTCGGTTTCCTGAACTGCTACAGTTGAAGGATTTTCAACCTCAATTTCAAGCTGCTGCTGTACTTCCTGCGGTTCAACTGCCGGTGTTTCTTGCTGAGGGGCCGGTTGAGTCTGATTTTTATTACTTTTATTTTTCTTAAAGTTATTTACAGGCAGTTTCATTTTTGCAGCTTTTGCTCTGTATTCACCTTCTGCAGTCGGGGTTGCAAAGTTAAATTCATTCATAAAGTAACCTGTGCCCTGGCAGTGCGGACATTTTCTTGTGAAAATTTCAGACAGCGACTGTCCTTGTCTGTGTCTTGTGAGTTCAACAAGACCTAAATCTGAAATTTGACCGACTTGTGGTTTTGCTTTATCGGGTTCAAGAGCTATTTCAAGTTCCTCAAGCATTGCAAGCTTATCTGCTCTTGACATCATGTCAATGAAGTCAACAATTATCATACCGCCGATGTTTCTTAAACGAAGTTGGCGTGCTATTTCATGGACTGCCTCAATATTGGTTTTAAGAATTGTTTCATCTTGAGTTGACGAGCTTGTAAATTTCCCGCTGTTAACATCAATAACGGTCAGAGCTTCTGTCTGTTGTATAAACAGATATCCTCCAGATGGCATATTTACCTTTACGTTTAGAGCCGCCTTGATTTCTTTATGGATATCAGTTGCGATTAAAAGCGGTTCAGTTCCTTTGTATAAAGTAACTTGAACATTTTTATTCATGTGCCAGTTTTGCAAAATATTTTGGACTCTCTGCATTGCAAAAGCTGTATCAACAATGATTTCTTTAACATCTTCAGTGCAGGCTTCTCTTATTGTTCTGTAGAGTAAGTCCTGGTCTCTGTAGAGAAGGTTTGGAGGAGTCATTGTTTCTGCTGCTGTAATAATATTATTCCATTTTTCAAGAAGAATTTCTAAATCTTCCTGAATATCAGCTTCTGACTGTCCTTCTGCTTCTGTTCTGATAATTACTCCGACACCTACAGGTTTAATAAGGCTTACTACCGATTTTAATCTTGCTCTTTCTTTGGAATTTTCTATTTTTTTGCTTATGCTAATACCGGGTTCATTCGGCATTAATACTAAAAATCTCCCGGGTAAGCTTATTTCAGTGGTAACTCTGGGGCCTTTATGTCCGGTGGGTTCTTTGACCACCTGAACAATTAACTTTTGTTTTGGTGAAAGTTTGTCTTTCAAAGCACCTTTTCCCATAACATCCTGTGCGTGTAAAAATCCCATTTTGTCGGTTCCCACATTTACAAATGCGGCATCAATACTTGGCAGGATGTTATCAACAGTTGCAAGATAAACATCTCCTAAAATTACTTCACCTCTTGAAATAAAAAAGTCGGTAACTTTACCATTCTCCATTACTGCGGCAATGTTGTCCCGTTCAGCAATGATGATTTTTTTCTCAACATTTCCGTTTTTGTTGTGTTTGTCATTTCCCATAAATAAAAATCCTTTACTGTAATTCTTTTAAATCTTTGTCAAAAAAGCGTGTACGCTTTATATCAAAGGTTACATCGGGTGCAATTAGATGCATTAGAACATCTGCTCTCAATGCGGGAATATTTTCTTCTGTTGTCCCGTCTTTTCTGTTAATTGCGGATTGCCCGCTTTTTAGCACTATGAACAAACTTTCGTCTTCAAATCTGTATGATTTTATTGACTTTTTAATGTTTGTTTTTTTTTTTTTTCCTTTTTTGTTTTTCTTCTCAATAAAAATTTCTTCGGAAGATAAAACTCTGTCTGTATTATATCTTAAATCTTCAAAATCGTAAAGTGATTTGTTAAAAATATCAATTTTATATTCAGCCCATTGAGCCGTCATATCAATTGCTGGGGCATTTTTTTCTATTTTAACAATACTTATAATTTTTGATTGTTCTGGTAAGACTTTCTCTAACTTTAGTTTGAGTTCTTCTATTGAAAGATTGTCAAATAATTCGATATCCACAAGTTCGCATTCGCTTTCTGCAAATAGTGGCAGGGCAATTCCCATTGATACTTTCATAGATGGGTTGTAGCCTAGAGAATATACTATATCTAAATCTGTTCTTGAAAGGGCCTTGAAAAATGTATTTTGCCAATCTAGATGAGAGAAATATTTTAATATTCCTGTTTTTGTTAATTTAATTCTATATTTATATATTTCTCTGTCATAACCTTGACAAGTTTTAGGATCTTTTATTTCGATTTTTAAATTTTGAGCTTTTTCACTAGCTTTGAATGGTTCTGCAAGAATTTTTCTTGTTTTAAGATTTTTGCAGACTCCACAATTTACACAGCCTTTTTCGCAGGTTGGCTTTGTATTTGAATCATTATATTCTTTGATTAACCATTCCTTATCAACGCCTATGTTTATAAAATCCCAAGGAAGATTTTCTTCTGTAGAATATTGCTTTTGAGCAAGTTCTGCAAGATTAATACCAAGTTCTTTTGCTGTCTCATGCCAGATGTCTTTATTAAAATATTCTCCCCAAGCATCTAGGTAGCAGCCTTTTTTAT
>CALUVX010000130.1 GCA_944324295.1 Candidatus Gastranaerophilales bacterium | reverse complement strand
ATTACAGATTTACAAAACTTAATGTACAATACTTTTAGATGCTAAATTTTGTGTTTTAAGAAGTAATAACGGTAATGGGTGTAAAACAGGAATTCGGTAAAAAAATAAAAAGAATGCGTATAAATCGAGGGCTTACGCAGGAAGAACTTGCAGAAGCCGTTGATTTGTCTCAGCGTGCAATGAGCGGAATTGAAACGGGGGAAAATTTTGTATCCGCAGAAACCATTGATAAACTTGTAAAAGCGCTGGATACTACTCTTGAAGAACTTTTTGCCACCGATCATTTAAAAGTGGAGACCGAATTACGCCAGGAAATAGATGAAAAACTTGATTCTCTCAATAATGACAGTGAAAAACTCATTATAGTTTATAATGTGGTAAAAAGTCTGCTGAAAGAGTAGGTTTTCAGTTATTATAAGGAGAAACAGTAAGAGGCCGGGTAAGTTTAAGCTCAATTGTTGTTCCGTCGGGAATTTGAATATCCTGACCGCGCTGCATGGCTCCGCGTAATCCCCCGCCTAAAGCTCCTATCCCGCCATAAATTGCCATATTCCTTCCCCAGTCATCTCCTCCGCCGAGTGCAGTGAATGCTGCGCCGATAAGCATTGTACCCAAAGCTCCTATAACTACATCTCGTGTCATCTTTTTGGCGCGTTCGCTTTTGGCTTCCATATAAATATTTTCTGTGGCAATACCGAGCATATTTCCGTCAGGAGTTAATATTTCATTAAAATTTATCTCCAAAGAGCCGCTGCCGTATGCATAACCTGCATTTTGCGCATCTGTTGCCGTTCCGTAAATTAAGCTTCCTGCAGGTGCTATCAATACTCCGTTATAAACAAAGTCCCGTGTAAGTTTGGCCGTAAGTCTGTCGTTTTTCTCCAAACTCCCTGAACTTATCCCCGAATCAAATGTTATAGCGAAAGTTGTACCTTCAGGAACTTTCACAACCTGTCCGAATAATGGTCTTTGCTGAGGCTCAAAAGTATTATTTATAACTTCTTCTTCTACAATAGGATTATAATTTGTCCGTTCACTATTATTTTTTATTTCCGATGAATTTTTCTTTTTGGTGAAATCTGTCGGCAGGAAGATTTGGGACTGTTTCTTATCAAATTCGGCTTGAGCTTCATCGCTGAAATCATATTCCGCCAGAACAGGCATTGTTATAAATTGAAAACATATTAAGAGAGCCAAAATCTTTTTCATAATTACTTATATTATAAATGAATATTGAATTATTACAATATCCTTGTTATAATTGTTTGCACAGGAGAGAAAAGTTTATGGAAAAAATATTGGAATTACTGGCTGTTGTTATAAGTGCCTATATAATAGGCTCCATACCTACCGGATATATTATAGTTAAAGTTTTTACCGGTGAAGATATAAGAACAATCGGTTCGGGATCTACGGGTGCTACCAATGTTAAAAGAGTTATGGGAAAAAAATGGTTTTTCATAACTTTATTACTTGATGCATTTAAAGGGGCTCTTCCTGTTGTATTAGCTGCTTTATTCGCAAAAACATTTACAGGTATTGGGCTTTTACCCGTACTGGCTGCGGTTGCAGTAATTTTAGGACATAGTAAGTCAATATTTCTTAAATTTACCGGCGGGAAATCCGTTGCATCGGGAGTCGGAACAATTCTTGCTTTAAATTGGCAGGTTGGCTTAATTATTGCTGCTATTTGGGCGTTGGTAACATTTTTTACAAGATATGTTTCTGTCGGGTCAATTGTTGCGTTGTCCCTATCTCCTTTTATAATGTGGGCATTTCATGCTCCTGTTGCATATATTTGTTATTGTGCACTCGGAGCTTTGTATATAATATGGCTTCACCGTTCAAATATTCAAAGACTTATCAAAGGTGAAGAAAGTAAGGTGAGATAAATTATGGATTTTACGGTTTTATTAATAGGTTTGGGTATAATTATTGTTTTATTTATTGTCGGTAAAATCTTTGCAATTTTAACAAAGATTTTCTTTGTAATTCTGTTGGTTGCAGCTCTGGCAGTCGGATTTTTTATCTGGCAGAATAACAATAAAGAAGAAGTCCATGCGAACCAAACAGGATATATTTTGACTGTACTTTCTTAGTTTTATTTATCACTTTTTATATAGGAGATAAGGTCGCTCAATCCAAAACCGATTGCAGCACCGCCGAATGTTTTAGCGGTAATTTTTAACGGAGCAGATTTTTTTATTTTTTTTACTTCATTACGACAATTCTTTTTCAACTTTTCAACATCTTGTTTGCGCCCTTTCATATAAGAATCTGCACTTTTAGCGATTTCTTTTTCGGACAATCCAAGACTTCTTAAATCTTCTTCAAACAAGTCTCTTATAGAACCTGGTTTTGTAGTATAATAAAACCCTTTCATTATATTTTTATATGATTCTTTGCTATTGTGTATATTTGTAACTGTGTTATATCCTTCTTTTGCACCCCAAGCGGCCCCGCCAATGGCGGCCAGTGTAATATGACGTTTGTTATCTGATGAATTTAATGCAGAAACAATAATTTTATCCTTTTATCATTTTGTTTAATACTGTACTGTTAGTGAAATTAATTTCTTTAGCAGGAGGGTTTATCTCTTCTGCCTGAACAGTTGCTCCGAATTGTTCTTTTTTATTAATTTCTTAAGTTTTTATCGGACGTTTTCCTGTTAAGCGTTTCATAAAGTCATAGTATTTTTTCAAAAATCCTGTTGCATTGTCTTGTTTTGTTTCCAATGCTATCAACTGGTCTCTGGAATGTGTTCCGACAGCTACTCCGACAGATTTTCTTGTGAGCCATTCACCTATAGTAGTATTTGTTAGAGTTATCCAGCTCATACCAAAGAGAGATTTATTGTACTGCGCTTGGAATGTACTGTTGAATAAGTCAATCAACAGAGTTTGATAGAATAGTCTTGAACCTTCTTGTACAAATCTTTCTTTAAATTTGGTTTTAGCACCTTCTACATCATTACCGTTTGACTTCAACATAACCATGTTGTAGTTATCTGTCATCAGGAACCAGATGGTTGCAGCAAGCGCTGCTGTTTTTGCAAGATTTGAAAGCTCGCTGTTTGAAACATTTGACATAGTGTCTATGTTAAAGGCTTTTAATATATTATCTTTTACATAGGATTGGAATTTTTCAGGGTTAAAATCTTTTCTGGTTGCTTCTTTTCCTATATTTTCGATACTTTTAGCAAGGGCGGATATATCTTTTACCTGTTTTTTAGCAGATTTTGGCTGTTTATGCCCTATTGATTTTATTGCATCGTCAATAAATTTGTATGGCATAGTGCCATACTTCCAAATGAATTTGAAAGGTGCCAGGAAAAAGTTTACTGCAGGTTTAATTTTTTTATCTTTTGCACCTAAACTAATTGTTCCGTCAGAATTTTTAGCTGTTTCCGCTACAGCTCTGTATTTTTTTGCGAGCTCTGTAAATCCGTTGTCTTCCAAAACTTTTGTGATTTTATCGAATTTTTCCTGAGAAATTCTGAAATCTTTAATTTGTGTTATGTTGTTGTATTTGTCTTTGAAAAATCCTGCAAATTTTTGCCAGCCGTTCTCAACCGCAGAAATTTTTCTCAAACCTTTTACTGCAAAACCGCCGCCGATAATTAATGCAAGTGCTTTTATTATAGTGTCGAATGAAAGCAGAGGTTTTTGTGTTTTTTCTTTATCTTCTTTTTTATTTTCAGATGCTTTAAACGATAAATCAGGTTTAATTTCCGCTTCAGGTGCATGATTTTTTTCATTTTCTGCACGAGCCTGTTCCGGTGTTAGTCTTGTAATATGTTTTCCGTTGATTACACGTGAGAAAGCTTCTGTTGTAAGTGTTGTCAGAGCTTTCATCAACATAATTCCCATTTTGGAATTATTTATGTATTTGTTCAATGCTCCCAGTGTAATAAGTGTAATATAGGCATTAAAGCCAATTCTGGCCATTTCTTGTTTGAACCTTACTTTTTGTTCGTGAGATGCGGCTTCTTTATCATCATCCATCATTCTGGATAAGTTATAAGCATCATTTGCAAGAAAAATAGCTGGCGGCAGACCTGAAACAAGTCTGTTTAGAGAACGTTCATGTTTTGTGTCATAGTTGCCCGTTGATGGGTCAAACATTTTTACGGAACGCTGGAACAATGCAGAAGATATTTCTTTTTCTGATTTTCCTTTCAGGTTTTTAGCTGTTTCAAAAAGCCCGCGCAGAGAGTTCACTTCCGCATCAATTTTTGAGCGTTGTCTTATTCCCTTAAACAGTGGCAATTCTCTTGTCCTTGCGGCCCAGCCTTTAAATGGTTTGATTTTGCCGATGAGTTCTACTGTACCGTTTAGAATATCGGCAGGCAGAATTTTAAAAGGATAAATCAAACCGTCCCAGATTAATTGAGGAATTGTCTTTTTATGAAATGTAATTTTATCCCCTTCAATTTCAACCATTTTGTTAGTCAGTTTTGAATCTCTTATATGTTCATATAAATCCTGACCTATTGAAGTTTCTTTAATACCTTTTGGTGTTGTTTTATTAAAGCCCATATATTTGCGTGAGAATTGTAAAAATTCGTTGACGCTGTATTCTCCTGCTTTTTTATAGCTTGGTGCAAATCTGAGACCAAGGCCGATAGCTGCAAGAGCTCCTACGGTATATAGAAGGGGTTTCATTTTATCTTCTTTGTTTGCGGCCGGACTTTTTTGTTCAGCTCCGCTAAAAGAAAGACCTTTAAAAGATAATTCATTTGAAATACTTTTTAAAGGTCTCTCGTTTATATTATTTTTTGAAGACATGAACTCGGAAGAAAGAGGAACATGTTTTGGAGATAATTCTCCCGATGATTTTTGTCGTTGTTTCACCACATCGTAATTTACTTTTCCGATAATCATATCTTTTTCCTTCCCGTCATGTATTTTTAACTGAACAGAAAATTTTGACAAGAGGGAGTATATACAAAATTTACAGTATTTAACAAATGCTTACAGATTAGTTATAATTTCCAAAATCAAAGATTTGAATTTAGCTTTCGCTATGTTTGCAGCTTCTATAACTTCTTCATGCGAAAGCTTTCCGCTGGTTTCAGAGCTTGCAGCATTTGTAATACAGCTTATCCCGAGAACATCAAGCCCGCAGTAGTTTGCAACAGTTGCTTCAGGGACAGTTGACATGCCAAC
Source organism: Candidatus Gastranaerophilales bacterium (assembly GCA_944324295.1). Lineage (GTDB taxonomy): Bacteria > Cyanobacteriota > Vampirovibrionia > Gastranaerophilales > Gastranaerophilaceae > Stercorousia. The sequence continues at coordinate 2,512 of CALUVX010000130.1, read as the reverse complement.
AGCATCACCGCCAAGTTTTCTAATCATTTTTATCTCAGCAGGCGTCTCGTAAGACGGGCCTGAATTTGCCCAGTAAACTCCTTTTTGCAGAGAAATTTTTAGTTTTGAGGCGCAGTTTTCAGCAAGTTCAATCAGTGATTTTTTATAAACTTCTGTCATATCAGGAAAACGTTCCCCGAGAGTGCTGTCATTAGGACCAATTAAAGGGTTTGTTCCCATATTATTTATGTGATCGGTGATTATCATTAAATCGGCAGGTTTAAAATTTTCATTTACAGCGCCAGCGGCATTTGTCAGAATAAGAGTTTTGACACCAAGGGCTTTCATAACCTTGACAGGGTATGTTATTTCACTCATTGAATGACCTTCATAAAAGTGGTTTCTACCTTGCATCATAACTATTTTTTTATTATTAATCTCTGCAAAGACGAGTCTTCCCTTATGGCCCTGAACAGTTGATTTTATGAAATTTGGGATTTCAGTGTAGGGAATTGCGTAATCGCAGTATTCGTCTGCAAGCTCTCCAAGCCCTGAGCCCAAGATAATTCCGATTTCGGGTTTGAAATTATTTGTTCTTTCTCTGATAAAGTCAACTGTTGTTTGCATTTTATCCCCCTCATTCGACTAAAAAAGTTAGAGAAAACTCTAACTTTTTTACATAGACCTTATGTGGCTACGTGAATAGCACTAACCTACTAATCTGTCATCATCGGCTTCTGCAGCTTTTACCATAATAGCATGCTCTACCGGATTTTCTTTTTTATAAGTAGTGTCAAAATTTTCTTCGAAATTGAAATCATCATGTGCTTTTTTAGCCTGATTTTCGTCAACAAGCTTTTTTGCAAGCTCTGCAATTTCGTAAACTAACTGATATCTGTTGTCTGTATTTTCGTTTAAATCCCAGGCAACTCTGATAATTTGATCCATCATAAGTTAAAACCTCACTTTTTGTTTAACTTAATAATATAATACAAAAACTTTTTTGGCAAGTGGCAAAAAATTATGTATTGTTGTATAATCGGCTTATGAAATTATTTGAGGGTATGCACAAATATATTTGGTTTGAATGCGCAATGTGGCTTCTTATTCTTTGTTTTGTTGTAGCAGGAATAAGATTTTATCATTATAATAAAGAAAAGGAGCTTGTTACTTACCAGATTTTTATGCCTGATGTTGACGGCCTAATTGCAGGTTCTCCGGTTAAATTTATGGGTGTTCAGGTTGGTTATATTGAAAAGGTCAAAATTGTTTCAAATGATGTTTATTTAAAAATTGTTATAACTGATAAAGATGTTGAATTGCCCAAGGGTTCTGTTGCAACTGTTGAATTTAGCGGTATGGGAGGTTCGAAGTCTCTTGAAGTTTATCCGCCGACAAAAGAAAGTCTTGCAGAAAATAAACTTATTATTGTTGAAAGTCCGAAGAGACTGCATGATTCTTTGGGGCTTTTAAATGATATGTTTGACAAAATCGGTTCTATCAGTACGAAACTATCCTTTTTTGCCAGAGAAACAGGTGTTACCGATATGAGCAAAGGAATAAATACCTCAGAAATTCAAACTAACATGACTGCTTTTGAAAAGTTAATAAAGGAATTTTCAAGAATTGAGAAAGAAGGAGTTAAATATGAACAAAGAGAAAGTAAGAGTAATAAATAATCCTGTGGTTCTTTTGAACTTGTGCACTATGCGTGATAAAAATACCGACAGCCAGGGGGTTAGAATTGCAACCAGAAAAATTACACGCTGTCTATTATATGAAGCTGCAAAAAATCTTCCTCTTGTTGATACTCAAATAACTACTCCTCTTACAACTTTTACAGCCAAAACCGTTAATCCGGATATAAATATTATAATTTCTCCAATATTACGTGCGGGATTAATATTTACCGATGAGGCTATTGATATCCTTCCTCAGGCCTGCATAAGACATATTGGTATGTACAGAGATGAAAAAACTTTGAAACCTGTCTGGTATTACAATAAAGTTCCAATGGAGGCTCCAAATCCTGAAAAATTTTATATTTATATAACGGATCCAATGCTTGCAACTGGTAACTCTTTGATAGAGGCAATAAAATTATATGCTGATAAAGGTATTCCGATTGATAATATAAAAGTAATTTGTATAATTGCGGCTCCTCAAGGTATTGAAAATATTCAAAAACATTATCCTGATATTGAGATTATAACTGCAGCAGTTGATGATCATTTGAACGAAAAAGGTTATATAGTTCCCGGTATGGGCGATGCAGGAGACAGAATATTCAACACATAGTCTTGAAAATACCTGATATGAATGTTATAATTATAAAAGAGAAGTAATTATATATAATAAGGAGGGCTAAACAATGTTAAGATTTATTACTCGGGGGGGGGGCGTTCAGAGCTAACAGAGGCCAAGAAGGCAAGATGGCAGGCCTATTTAGATTTTGTCATCGCGCACCTGTTGCGCGATCTCGTAAATGGAAGATTGGAAGGTAAGAGGGTAAGAAGATATGCTATTATCACGA
>CALUVX010000129.1 GCA_944324295.1 Candidatus Gastranaerophilales bacterium | reverse complement strand
CCTTCAAGCTCTCTGACATTGTTTACAAAATTTTTGGCAATATATTCAAACACATCAAAGTCTGCTTTAACATTAGCCTGCTCAGCCAGATTTTTCAAAATAGCTACTCTTGTTTCAAAATCAGGCGGCGTAATATCTACCATCAATCCCATTTCAAAACGTGTCCTGAGCCTGTCCGGAAGAGTCGGAATGTCTTTAGGAAGTCTGTCTGAAGTAATAACAATCTGCTTATTTTTGTTATGCAGACTATCGAATGTATGGAAAATTTCTTCCATAGTATAGGTCTTACTTTCCAGAAACTGAATATCGTCAATCAAAAGCACATCAACATTTCGGTATTTCTGGCGAAATTTGTCCATACGTGCATTTCGATCATTACCGCCGCATTGAATATTTTTAATTAATTCATTAACATATTCTTCAGTTTTAATATATTTAACTTTCAATTTCGGCTTATTAAAAATTATATAATGTCCGATAGCCTGCATCAAATGGGTTTTTCCCAGTCCTGATGCCCCGTATATAAACAATGGATTATATTTTTTTGCAGGATTTTGAGCAACTGCGAGTGCCGCTGCATGGGCAAAACGGCTGTTTTCTCCGACTACAAAATTTGAAAATTTATATTTCAAATTCAAATTTGCGGAAGACTGCATCTGCGCAAGGTTATCCATAATCCTGTTTTCATCTGAATCCGAAAGAGTTTTTTTCTGTTTTTGTAGTTCTTTTTTCTTTTCCTTCTGATAACGTTCGGCAAATTCTTCATCATAAAGAACGTTATAGCTTATATTCTGCCCGTAAGCATTTTTTAAAGCTTCAAGGATTTTTCCGTCATGCTGAGACTTAATAGCCTGCGGTGCAAGTGCATGAGCAGTTATCAAAGTTAAGACATTTCCGTCAAACGAGACAGGTTCCAAAGGTTCAATCCACATTTTAAATGTCGGAACCGTCTCTGCCAACTCCTCTTTAGCTTTAGTCCAAATCTCTTTCGCATCCATAAGATAATTTTACTATAAAAATAAATTGTACAACAAAAGAAACTTATTGGGATTTATACAAAAAATTCACGCAATTTGTACGAAATTTTATAAATAAACGTGATAAAATCATTTTCTTTCTTTATGTCAAAAAATTCCTGCGTATCAAGTATAGTTCCGTCTTCAAATTTAAAATTTTCAACTCTCTGTTCATCTGAAGCATACCAGTTTATAATTATTAAAGAATTTGTACTGCCCTTGACATTAAACACGAGGTTATCACCCTTTCGTTTTATGACAAGCTTGTCTTTTGAAAGCCCGCCACCGAAAATAACCGTATCATTGCCTCCGTCAACACGTATTTTTCCTTTATCATCCCAGGTTGAGCTGTAATCCGAAATTTTGCTGTCCCAATACCATCGCTGCACTTTTAACTTTCCCCATTTTTCATCAAGAATTTTATCTGTTCCAAGTCCGTCATAGATATAAATATCATCTCCCCCGCCACCTTCAAGAGTATTATAACCTTCAGCACCGGCCAGTATATCAGAACCGTCAGCTCCGTAAATTTTGTCATCTCCTTTCCCTCCATGAAGAAAATCATCTCCGGGACCGCCGTTAATCAAATCGTTTCCGTTATTGCCATATATTATGTCCGGAGTGTTTGCTCCGTTTATTCTGTCATTTTTATTTAACCCTACAAGATGAAGCGGAGTTTTCCCGTCAGAAGCAGCTTTTTTAAAATTTACAAATGAAGATCCGGAATTATAATAAGTTATCAAGTGAGCGCCGTAACCTGCATTTTTTATTGCATCTGCAAGTCTTTTCTGATCTAAAAATTTGTCATGCGCCAATCTCTCAAAAATAAGATAAGAGGCAAGATAAGAGTCGCTATCTGTCATATTATCTATTATAAATTCATAGACCTTATTCCCCAGAATAATTTTATCGTTACGGTAATCATATTTTATATCAAATTTTTGGCCGAAATATGTTTGTGCAATAAAATTTACATACAACAGATTTTTTAATACATTGTATGCTTTTTGCAAGTTTTCAGGCTTAATTTGTTCAAAATCAGGTGCATTCTCACGCATAATCTTTTTTAAACAAAGTTTTTGCATGTCAACACCGGTCTTGTTATCGCAAAACCACATTGAGATAAGTTTATCAAAATTATCATAAATCCCGTTTGCAGAATCCATGGAAGCCAGTTGTTTTATAAACAGTCTTAAATCTTCGTCTCTTGTCGCGGAATACTGCAAATCATAAGTTCTGCCGTAGCCGCGCAGCCATGGCAGATCAATTACATTAGCACTGATTGAATAATCTCCCGCAACAACGGTATTATTTATACTGTAACGGTTTTTGATATAATACAAATTCCTTGTTTTACCGTCCTTATACCTTACAAAAGATTTTCCTGTTATCAAGCTGCCATTATTTTCAATATTAAGAGGCTGCAGCCCTATATTAATTGATACTATTCCAACATCAGATAACGACTTTAATTCATTATTATCCGTAACCCCGTTTTCATTTACATCACGCCAAAGTCTTATCTGGCTAAATGCTTTATCGTCACTGTTTATTAGCTTGTCATTATTGGAATCTGAAAGCCTTAATTCACTATCTCCCTGATTGGTTAAAGAACCAAATACCTCCACCTGATTATCTATTTTACCGTTATTATTTTTATCAATTGCCAGTATTGCATCATTCCCCTGAACCCAGCCGGTCATCTCCCTAAATCCGTCATTATCAACATCAAAATAGACAGGCTTAGTGTTCAGCTCAATCGTTTGCACACCGTCATTGTTCAAATCCACAACTGTTGAATAAACCCAAAATTCCTGTTCATCAGCATACACAGCAGATAAACCCAAACAAAATATTAAAAGACAAAATAAAGACTTTTTCATAACTTACCCCTTATATAAATAATTTATATAAAACAACAGCGCAGGAAACAGACAAATTTAAGGACTCCACAGAAGACGCCATCTCTATTTTAACTTCTTTTGTTGAAAAATTAATCAATTCATCAGAAAGCCCGTCAGCTTCAGAGCCGAACATTACAAGCAGAGGTTCACTGGCTTCAAAATTTTGCAGATAATTTTTTGCACGCGGAAGTGTTGCAACACGGTCAAATCCTTTGAATATTCTCAGCAATTCATTGAAATTCTCAATATAAACAACAGGAATTTTCCATAAATTGCCCACAGAAGCTCTAACGCATTTAGGGTTATAAATATCTGCACACTCTTTTCCGTAAAGAACTACAGCATCGGCACCAAATGCGGTTGATGTTCTCAAAATTGTTCCTAAATTTCCCAAATCTTTTATGTTTTCAAGAAGAACAACTTTTTTGGCATTTTTCAAATCAGCAGAGGAATAATTTTTCTTGAAAGCAACAGCAACGGCATCAGGCGGAGTCTCGGTTGTTGAAATCTTTTTTAGAACAGGTTCTGTTGTAATAACAGCTTTATCCACCAGAAAATCGTATTTTTTCTTATCAGATACAAATGCGTATTCAATTTCAATGCCAGCATTAAAAGCCTCAAAAATACATTTATAGCCTTCAAGCAAAAATTTATTTTCTTTGTCGCGGTATTTTTTTTGCTGAAGTTTTACGGTTTCTTTTACAAGACTATTATTTACACTCGTTATCTCCTGCATATTTTATAAAACCTCAAACTCTTTCAGCCATTCTTTTTCCTGCTCTGTCAAAAGCGAAAAATCAATCAATTTTTTCTCGTAATTCATTTGGACAAAAGAACAAATTTTTCCGTCTTTCATATAACAGGAATTTTCCAATCTTACACCGAAGTAATTTTCGTTATACAATCCGGGTTCAATTGTAAAACACATATTATCTTTAATTTCAACTTTTGCCATTTCGTTTTTACTCAAATTCGGCGGATATTCATGGACGCTAATGCCAATTCCATGCCCGAGTCCGTGATTAAAAACAAAACCTTCAATTTCATTTTCGGAATAGATTTTTCGTGCAAGACTGTCTATTTCATAACCTATTTTTAAGTTTGAATTAAAAGCGTTCAAAAACATTTTTAAAACAGTTGTATAAACACGTCTTTGAAGATCTGAGGGGGTTCCCTTTACAAACACTCTTGTAATATCAGTTGCAAGCCCCTGCTCATAGTAAGCCCCGCAGTCAATCAAAAGCAAACTTCCGTCTTTTATGATTTCATCCTTTGAACATTTTGAATAATGGGCAAGAGCGGAATTTTTATCTTTAGCAACAATTGATTTAAAACTTAAACTTTTGGCACCGTAACGCTTAAATTCTTTTTCAAGCTGTTCTGCAATATCGAATTCAGAAATATTGTCATTATTTTCAATATAATCGCGTATTGCCTTTACAGCCAAATCCGTACGTCTGAATGCTTCTTTATAATGTGTAATTTCATCATCTGTTTTAACAGCTTTCATCCACTTTATCGGACTGTTTTTAAGAACTTTAACCTTATTACCGATTAAAGAAAAATCATAGGCATTAATTGCTGACTTATCAACGTAAATATCCCCTTTATAACTCTCTACAAAATCATCTATATCATCCAGCAATCGCGCACGCCCGGCAAGAATTACAGCTTTCCCGCGAATTTTGCTTGAATAATTTTTTGAAAAGTCTCTTAGATTAAAAAGATAAGAAACTTCTTCCAAATCACTAATCAATACAGCACCGTCAAAGTTTATGTCTTTAATCTTATCTTCAACAGAAACACCTTCTACCTGCACGATATTTGAACTGTCATAAGAAATATGTTTATCCAAAGGATCAATGTCAAAATATTTAAGTTTCAGCCCCTTTGCTTTTAAATATTCCACACGAGTTTGCGAATTTTTCTTTGAAAATATACCAAGAATTTTTCCTTCAGGAATTTTTTTTATAAGTTCATCCAAAAATATTTGTCCCGTCTGCAATTTAACAACAGTAACAATATTATGATTGACCTCCAAATCAGCCTGAATATGATAACGTCCGTCAACAAACAAATAAATTGTTTCCGGTGTAACCAGGGCATCTCCCGTTGAGCCGGAAAAATCAGTTAAGGCATAACGGGAATTTTCTTCAAGCGGCGTATATTCCTCAAGATATTTATTTGCAGAGTTTACAAGCAGGTATTCTACACACTGCTCTTTCATAAATTCTCGAATTTTTTCTACAGCACTAATCATCAATCATTCCCGTTAATTGAATTAAGTGCCATCCAAATTGTGTTTGAACAGGTTCGGATACTTCGCCGATTTCCTTTAAAGAAAATGCGGCATCTTCAAATGGTTTTACCATAACTCCGCGTTTAAAAAATCCTAAATCACCGCCATCACGCCCTGAAGGACAGAGTGAAACTTCCTTTGCAGCATCAGCAAACAATTTCCCATTTTTAATTTCTTCTAATAAACTTTTAGCTTCATCCTCTGTTTTAACAAGAATATGGCTTGCTCTTACTTCTCTTAACATTATATACTCCTTTTTAAATTATTACAAACTAATAATAACACTAAAAAAGAGTTTCTTCAATTTTCCGTAAAAAAGACTTGCCCGATTAAATAACCGGGCAAGTTATGCATATCAAACATAGAGTCTGTAATTTCTTTGGGAATAAGCTTGTTATATTTTCAACCAAACCGCTTAAAGAAAAAATCTTGTCGCAACCCCGAAAAAGTGCCTGGATATAACAAGCTTACATATATATAATAACGCTTTTTGTACATGTTTTCACCACTCCGGAGAATGACTTTTTCAAATAAAAACTAACAAAACAGGGTTAATCCTAAAGAATTAGTTATTATTCATATAAACTATTGCAAAAATTTTTTTTTATATTATATTAGAAATATGCGGAAGTAACTCAATGGCTAGAGTACCTGCCTTCCAAGCAGGCTGTTGCGAGTTCGAGTCTCGTCTTCCGCTTTTTTTGTA
>CALUVX010000128.1 GCA_944324295.1 Candidatus Gastranaerophilales bacterium | reverse complement strand
GTCTGCAGCCTTTGGACAGAGCTAGACTGTCCCTGCAAGCCTGTGCTGGACAGACAAAGCCAGTGAAGTTGAACAGACTCCTCTGCTGTCCTTGCTGTGGACATGGTTGTTTCTTCTACAAATAAACAAAGAATTTTATTCTGAATATCTTTATCTTTCAATGCAGGCATATTTTGAAAGATTAAATCTGAAAGGTTTTGTAAACTGGATGTCAGTACAAGTTCAGGAAGAACGTGCACACGCTATGGGTATGTTTGATTACCTAAATCAAAGAGGCGGAAATATTGTTTTAGAAGCGATTGAAAAACCTGAAACCGAATGGAAATCACCATTAGACGTTTTTGAAAATGTTCTCAAACACGAAGAATATGTTACAGCTTCTATTAATGAACTTGCAGATGTCGCAGAAGAAGTTAAAGACCGCGCAGCAATGTCATTTTTGGACTGGTATATAAAAGAACAGGTTGAAGAAGAAGACAATGTCGGAAATGTTCTAGCAACTCTAAGACTCATAGGTGATGATAAAAAGGCGTTATTAATGCTTGATAAAGATCTCGCAACAAGAACTTTTGTAGCACCGGTAATAGGATAGAAGTTAAGAGGGCAGGAAGGCAAGCTGTGGCACTTCGCACAAAACTGTTTAGCTTTTTCTCTAACCTTTTTGGTATTGTTAAATTATGCTTACATTTCAAAAAGCAGAAAACAATAAAATAAAAGAACTGGCAAGTCTGGCATCTGCTATATGGCATGAATATTGGACTTGCCTGCTTTCTCTCGAACAAATTGATTATATGGTGGAAAATTTTCAATCTGAAAAAGCAATAAAAAACCAGCTTGAAAATGAAAATTATACCTATTACTTTATTATACAGAACGGTGAAAAAGCAGGTTATTTTGGAATTTCTGAAAAAAATAACTATCTGTTTTTGTCCAAACTTTATATAAAAAAAGAATTCAGGCATAAAGGATTAGGAACAAAAGCTTTTGACAAAATAAAAGAACTTGCAAACGGAAAACCAATAAGGCTTACCGTTAATAAATACAACACAAATTCAATAAACGCATACAAAAAATGGGGATTTAAAACAATTGATGCTGTTGTAACCGATATTGGCTCAGGCTTTGTAATGGATGACTATATAATGGAAACAGAATTGTAGTCCCTAAAATATTATTTAACAACTTGAAACATCCTAAATATACGTTAAAAAATTGCCATGTAAAATTAAGATTTTTAAATTAGCTATGTTTTTTACCCTCTCTCTAACTCTCTCCCGAAGAGAGAGGACTTTTAACAATTTCCTCTCTTGGGGGAGGGTAATACCGACAACAGTGATTAGTTACCCCTCATCGGGTACTCCATACCACCTTTTCCCCTCTCTGATTAGAGAGGGGTGGGGGTGGTATTAATGAAAAGTCTGTATTTACCCTCTCCCTTAATCCCTCTCCCAAGAGAGGGAAAAAGTTTTTCGTGAGCTTTGCTCACCGATACTAGCCTGCCCTCCTGCCTTCCTGACCTCTTACTTTCCAATCACTGATACCATTCAACTCACAAACTCATGTTTAATTTTCTCCGAAATTTCTTTTCGCAGCTTAATTTCGGATTTTTCAGAAAATTGTGAAAGCTTAATCGGTTCTGATTGACTTATTGTATAAGTTATAACTCTGTCCGATGCATCATAAATAGGTTGCCCTTTTTGTAAAAAAGGATAGTCGCAATCAATTTTTACAGGAATAATATCCGCTCCGGTATAAATTTGTAATGCCGCTGCACCTTTATGAATTTTTAAGTTTTCACCCTTTACAGTTCTTGTACCTGTAGGAAAAATTATAATATTGTAACCATCTTTCAATGCTTCCAGACAAATCTGTTTAAACTCATTCAAGTCAATATTATTTGGAATATAAACATTTTTTACAATATTCTTCATAAAAAAATTATTCAAAAGCTCTTTTTTAGCAAGGCACAGTGAATTTTCATAAAGTCCAATTAGTATCATAATATCAATAAACGTAGGATGTGTTGAAACAATAATTTTTCCGCGCATTTGTTCAATATTTTTTGTTTCAATTTTTATAAGCCCGAGAATTACAAAAAGATTAGTATACCAAGCCCATAGCTTATGAATAAAATCAGAAAAATATTCTCGTTTACTTTTTCCTCTTATCAAAATTCCGCCGAATGGTATCAGAACAAAACTTATAATCAATGCCCCTAATCCAAAAATCGCAAACAGCATAACAACAAAAAAACCACGGATAAACTTAATCATTTACCCTCTCCATAATATACAATGGACAGATATAGCGTCCGCCTTTTAAAAATTCCGTAAAACTGGCTGGCGGTAGATTATCAGAATTCGGAACAATCCGCACATGTTCACCATCACCATGTGTATCAATAAGCATTGAAATACTTTCATATCTGTCAACGGATTCCGCATAGCAAAAAAGAGTTTTTTCTCTGTTCATTACAGCATCCAAAAGGCCCCCAGAAAAACTGTCCTCTCCGGCAGCAACAGAATTATATGAACAATGAAGATTATTTAACAGGGAAAAAAGCCCGATTGTTGAATTGTGGACGGAAAAACTAAACCCGGCAGGTGAAATCTCGTTTTCTTCATGTTCCTGTTTAATGAGTTTTACAACCCGCTCCAGCTCCCCGTAACGGGAAGCATAAACCAGCCTGACATCTTCACCGTCATAACACTTCAAAATTGTACTTAATGCAATCTTACCGACGGGAGATAATTTTCTCCGCATCATCATGGGAATTTGCGACAGGTCAATATTTTCACCTGTTGAACAGGAAATTTTTTTTATGTAAAATTCCAGACTATTCATGGTAACATATTATCATGAACGGGATTTTTATTACAGATGCGAGCGCAATTTTTGCAGACCATTTAACCGCTGATGACACAGTAGTAAAAGGCAGTAAATTTTATTTCGGCAAAATTGAAAGAGAGTTTGACCCGATTGATAATCCCAAATACGACCTG
>CALUVX010000127.1 GCA_944324295.1 Candidatus Gastranaerophilales bacterium | reverse complement strand
TTATTTGATCACCTATTTTATATTCCTTTTTCTTATTTGACCATATTTCCGTTGTTTTCATTTCTGCCTCTAACTTTTCCAAATCATGTTGAATAGCATCTTTGTCAAAGCCACTCCTTGATTTTTTCAAATCTGTTTTTTAACCCGCTTAACCGTTGTTTTACATCTATATCCATAAAACAATTTTACTATAAAAAAATATTGTTGCAATCAGCTAAATAACTGCTATAATAGGAACATTACAAGGAGAGAGCATGAGCGGTTTAATTGACAGTTATAAAAAAGTTTATGAAAATAAAAAAGCACATATATGGCTTTTAGTTATTTCATTTTTATGGACAGTTGTATCGGAATATATTGACATAAAACTCGGAAGACCATATACATTAAGACAAAATCCTGTAGATATTATTTTTAACATTCTGATTGGGGCGTACAGTCTGCAATTTTTACATAATGCAATGAATAATATAAATAACGGAATTTTACCTTCATTCAGAGAATTGACGCCGAAAGTTTTCTGGGGAGTAATAAAACTTAATGTTGTCTGGGGTATTTATGCAATAATCTGTCTATTATTCGCTGTTGTAATTTTTATGACAACACATTTTACGCCTTTACCAATAATTATAGGTCTTGCACTACTTTTTATGGCAGTGTTTGTATATTACATATTTATTGCCTATTCAGAAAATTTTGATTCAAAAGGGCTTATGAATGTTGCGTTACTGTTTAGGTTTGTAAAACCGGCTTTTAAACCTTTATATATAAAACTTATTTTATTTGTATTATTTACAGTAGGGGCCGCTGCAATATATATACTCTTTTACACCGTGGCAGGACTTATCGGAATTGATAAAATAGGCTATATTGCTGAAGATTTTTACTTTTTGGATATTATAATGTATTCAATCGCGGGGTATTTTGTAATTGTTACATGGTACTTTGCATTCCCGTACTCATTAATTAATTCTTATAATAGAGATATAAAACCCGTTTTAAGAAAGGACGACACAAATAATGGCGAAAATGCGTGAAGCATTAGGATACTTATATAAAGGACAAAATGCAATAAGCAGACAAATTTGTTTGTTTTCAATCTGTGGTCTTGCCGGGTTGATTAACGGATATATGGCATTAGTCGAACAATTTTATAATGAAGCTTCCATTTATCTTAAAATAGTATTTGCGTTATTAATTATTTTATTCGGATTTTTTATCGTAGGCTTTGAAACAGAATTTCTCCATACAAGAAAAATTCCGGACACCGATTTAAACGTATTAAAAACAGCTGCAAAAAAAATACCTTTTATTATATTTTTAATCGGTATTCCGCTGGCATTAATAAGCATGTTTACAAAATATCAATACTTTGCATTTTGTATAGAAACATTGCTCGCAATCCCGTTAACAATGGTGCAGGCAGGTTTTTCTTACAATTTTGAAACTGCAGATTCTTTTAAGTTATTCTATAAATTTAAAATAAAAGATTATTTTATTCTGCTTATAAAAAGGTTATGGATAGTAATTGCGGCCTATGCTGTTACTCTTTTCGCGATATTTTTTATATTTTTCATAATAGGACTAGCCGTTGCACTTTTATACAAAGGTGATGTTAATTCTATAAGTCTTGCAATATCGGCGCATCAAACCCAGATTGCAAAACTATCAAATTATATTACTGCAATTTTACTTGTTTACACCTTGACAATTGGTGTATTGGTTTGGGATTATGAGCTGATAAAAACGTATGAAAGAGAGGAATAATGAACGTTATTGATTTAATGGTTAAAGGATTTTCCAAAATATTTAAGGGCGAAAATATTTTAACAAAACATCTTCTTTTAATTGCAATCACCGGCATTGTATCTGTTTCATCCGTTTATCTTGATATGGCGTCAGAGACATTGAAAAAGACTAAGGAACTGCCTGATATGTCCGTATTTTGTACAGCTCTCATCGTTTTAATAATTTTTGGAATTTATATGGCCGGTTATAACATTATATTTTCTCACAACTCTTTTGACAGTGATAATCCACAAGGAATTATGCCTGAAATTGATATAAAACCGATGAAAATTTTTTGGAATGCACTGCCTCTTATGATTTGCTGGACATTCTATATATTTGTATCTGTTATATTGTCTTGTGTTATGATTGCCAGTCATTCATTAATGACAATATTAGGCATAGCACTTTTACTTTTTATATTACTTGTCTGCGCATTTGTGCAATTTGTATACATTGAATACTCAAAAAATTACGATAAAAAGGGTCTTTATAACATTATTCTACCCTTCCAATATATGAAAAAAACATTTTCGGATTTTGTATTGCTGGGACTTCTTTTCATTCCGGTATACGGTGTTGCAATGATGCCAAGCTTTTTTACGGGAATAGTGCTTGCATTGGCAGGAGTAAAAAATATCTCTATTGCAATGTTTATCGGAGGAGTAATAGGCGGATATTTAACATTTCTTGTTCAAATCGTATGGTATTACTGCCTTGTCCAAATTTTTAAAGAAAAAATTGAGGTTCTTTAATAATTTTCTATTTTTATTCTGCCATCATCTTTAATATCAATCGGTGTTGATTTTTTACGCATATAATCTTCTATGCATTTGCACACATCAAAATCATAAACTTTTACATCATTATCAGATTTTTTTAGCATGGTAAAACCATCATGGCCTGCCGCATAGTAATCAGTCAGAGCAGTTTTATATGTTTTATCAGTCCTTGGATTATTTATATCAATAGGAGTTTCTTTACCATTCTTATCAATATAAGCAGCACTTTTTAAATCCCCGTTTTTGCCAACAACATATTTTAATCCCGAAACATATACAAGTCCCGGCTTATTATTTGTATTAACAAGAGATTTTGACGCAACTCTCAAAGCATCAACAATGTCCTTTTCAGTGTAATCTGCCACTGCCATTTTATTTTTAAACGGAGAAATATCTTCCAGCCAGCGTGAATCAAGTTGTCCGGGTTCAAAGAAGCCTCTCATAGTAGCAGAGCCAAAAAGTGCTATGTCCGTTCCGAGTTCTTCTCTCATACAATCACATAAGAAACTTCCATGTCCGCTAGGTTCAATTGACACATTTTGAGGAACCGGAGAAACAGAATTTATTGGCCCGACAATTTTCGGTTTACCCAAAATAGTCTCAAATACATGTCTCACTACAGGATTTCGCTTAAATCCGCGTGTACTTGTTACGTTATTTTGAACTTTAGTTATAAGCCCGTTGTTATTCCATTCAACATTTAAAATACCAAAATAATTACCATCTCTGCCTGCCTGGGTTATTACAACAGGTTCGCCGGATTTTGAATTAAACAAATTAACATTAGGTTTAACATCTTTTATCAGGTTATGAGAATGACCGCCGAGAATTATATCAATACCATCGGTTTCCATTGCAATCCTTTGATCATAGCCAAAACCGACATGAGATAGCAAAATAATTCTATCCACACCTTGTTGCTTTAATTTATTAACTTCTTCCTGAACATCCTGGATTGTGCTTTCGATACCGTCAATATTTAATTCTTCAAAAATTTTACCGTATTTCAGCCTTGAGAATAAATCAACCGGAGACACACCGATAATTCCGTATTTATTTCCGTTTATCTCCTGAATATATGATTTTTCAACCTTTTTATATAAGGGATTATCAGGCTTAATATTTATGTTGCAGGCAAGCATCTTATAGCCCATAAGCGGAATAAGTTCTGCAATATGTTCCGGAGTATCATACTCATGATTTCCCATTGCAGATGCCATAATTCCAATAATATTCTGAGCTTCTACCATTACTTGATTTGCCGGAACCGGTTCACCAAGCTGAATATCCCCGGATGAAAGTTTTAACTTATCAGTTGGTACTGAGGGCACAAAATGATCAAACGCATTTGATGCAGTAACAGTTCGCTCCATATTTATCGACTTGCCGTGGAAATCATTAATATAAAAGATGCTTGTCCTGTCCGGTTTATAAGCTTCTGTTTTACCGTCCGGCGTTTTTTTAGGAAGCGCCTGATAAAGTAAATTAGTCTTTGAAGCTGTTACGGGCGTTATCATCTGGTCTAATTCCCTTGAGCTTTAAACACTCTGAAAAATTTTTTTTGCTAGATTAATACAAAAAGGTTTACAAAAGTTATAATTCAAATTCCATTGTTTGAATTTCCCATTTTTTTGAAAGTTCACTTATTAAAAGTTCGGCTTCACCGCTGACTTCCAAAAGAACAATTCCGCGATTTAAGCATACAACCTCTTTAGATGGATGAAGTCCAATTCTTGTTCTTATCTGGCAGCCGAGTTTTGATATAATTTTTTGAAATTCAACAGATGTTTCAATTCTATTTTCAAGACAAACTCCGATAATAGTTACAGTCATCTTTCCTCCTTTTACATAAACTATGTACACTAATCAAACTTAAAAAAAATAATAAAAAAATAACACCCTCAATCGGGTGCTACCTTTTTATTAATTTTGATGAGTTAATTATTTTCCATCTCATCCATAGCTTGAAGCTGTTTTTTCTTGTAATTATGGATTACCGCATCTACAAGAAGCTCATAAGATTTCATATTCTCTATATTCGGAAATTCTTCTTTGAGCTGTTCTCTGACCATTGCTTCCAGCTTACGTTCGTCAGAACTTGATTTTAATTCGTCAACTCCGCTTATCATACTGATATAATCAGCAGATTTCTTATTCGCATTAAGATTCATAAAATTCAGCCAGCGTAATTTCGGACTGATTTGCTTTCCTAATGTTTTTACTATCTTTAAATTCTTAAATCGGTTTAGCATAAGTTGACTCCTACCATTTATTGCTAAAATTTTAAATTAACCTTCTTTGTACTATTTTAAAGTATCCTGAAAAAAATAATTTACTTTTTTACAAAGAATGTTTACAATTCTTTATAATTTGCTGAAATCCGCAAGATAATCATATTTCTTCTTCAATAAAGTCAGAAGAGCAAGCCTGTTTTCCTTAACATTTTCATCCTTATCCATTACAAGCACATCATTAAAGAATTTTTCAACAGACGGATTAATTTCTTCAAGCTGCTTCAAATAAGCCTAATACTCCATATCTTCCGATACCGTTTTAATTTGATTTAAAAGAATGGTTTCAGCAGGTTCTTTAAATAAGTTTTTATTTACAGATTTTTTAGAATCCTCCTTTAAAATTCTCAAAACCCTGTTTGCACTTTCAAGAACTGCAGGTGAATTAAAGCCCGAAAGAGCTTCCACACGTTTAATATAATCCGTTAAATCAGCAAGCGGATTTTTATTTGATGCACAGGCTTCCAAAATATTTTTAGAATATTTATCTGAAAGGTAGATTATCAGTCTTTGAATAAAGAATTCATAAATTTCATCTGTAACTTTGCCGGAAACTCTGTTTATACATGAACCTGCAGCCTTTTTAAATTTATCAGCAAATCCATCTCCTTCAGTTGAAACAGGCAATAAAAGCAGAGTTTCGTTTACAAGTCTTGTCAAATCTATTTTCAAATTATTTGCAAGAATAGTTCTTATAATACCTAAAGCGGCACGGCGGACACCCAAAGGATCGGAAGAACCTGTAGGCTTTTTACCTTCTGCAAATACCGCACAAATATTATCCATTTTATCTGCAATTCCGACTATCTGTCCTTCAAGAGTCTTAGCAATTTCTCCGTCTGCATTCAATGGGAAGTAATGTTCCTTTATACCTTCACAGACACATTCGGACTCACCTGACACTCTTGCATAGTCTGCCCCGATAAATCCTTGAAGTTCGGTAAATTCAAACACAAGATTTGTCGACAAATCAGCCTTTGCAAGCATTGCGGTTCTTTCTACGGTCTTGTTATCACCAATCATTAATTTTGACAAAGCTATAAGTCTTTGAGCCTTGTCATACATTGTTCCCATACCTTTTTGGAAAGTAATGCCTTTTAAGTCTTCAACGTAATCAACCAGAGGCTTTTTAGTATCTTCATTAAAGAAAAACACGGCATCATCAAGACGTGCCTTTATAACACGTACATTACCGGCCTTTATATTTTCAAAATCATCTCCGAGATAATTTGTCATAGTAATAAATTTGTTAATTAGCTTTCCGTCTTTATATAATGCAAAATATCTTTGATGAACAGCCATAACCGTAACAACAAGTTCTTCCGGCAGTCTCAGATAATCCGGATTAAACTCGCAAACAGCAGGAACAGGGTATTCGGTAATAAATGTAACTTCTTCAAGTAAATCATCCGTATAATACGGAACTGCACCGAGTTTTGCGGCCTCCTCATTTGCTTTATCTATAATTCTTTGTTTTCTTTCATTTTGATCAACGATTACACAGCAGTTACGCATTATTTCAACATAATCATCAGGATTATTAATATAAACATTTTGCTGTGCGAATCTGTGTCCGCGGGAAACATTTGAACTTTCTTTATCAATAATTTTTATTTTAACTTCATCTCTGTCCAAAATAGAAACAATCCACCTTATAGGACGTGAAAACTTTTCATCATTATCGGCCCATCTCATAAAATGAGAACCCTGAAGCTTCAAAACAATAGAAGGAACATTTTCTTTCAAAAGCTCTACAATAGATTTACCTTTAACAACAATTTTTGCATGCAGATAATCATTTTCAATATATAAATCATCTGCAGAAATACCATTTTTCTTACAAAAACCTTCTCCAGCCTTAGTCAAATTTCCCTGCTCATCATAAGCGACTTTTTTTATCGGGCCTTTAACTATCTTTACTTCATCTTTACTTTCTTTTTCTAGCCCTGACACTATCACAGCAAGACGTCTCGGAGTAGCATATACTTTTACATCTTCAAACTCTACTTTATTTGAATTCAAAAAGTTTTCAAAAGCTGTTTTCAACTGCTGAATTGCAGAAGGTATAAACTTATAAGGTAATTCTTCGCATCCGACTTCCAATAAATATTTACTCATTCTCTGTTCCTTTTTATATCTTCGTAATACAATTATAGTTTATAAAGTCAGAATGTAAAGAATTTATTTACTGTTTTTCACATCTTCCAACGCTTCTTCAAAATCTTCGCCATAGTATTGTAAATCTTCTAAATCAGAGTTTGCAAAAGTTCCATTATCCATTTTTTCATAAATCCCGTATCTTTCATACATTTTATCTCTTGCATCATCTGCAATAGCATTAATATCTGCTCCTGTACAGGATAATTCATAAAGTTTCTTTGCGAATACTTCTCTGTCAAAATCTCCGCTCACATTTTTATTTTTTAAATAGTAATTCAAAATATCAAGACAGCCTTTTTCATCCGGTTTTTTAATCTCAATAAGATTGCCCAAACGTCCGTTTC
>CALUVX010000126.1 GCA_944324295.1 Candidatus Gastranaerophilales bacterium | reverse complement strand
AGAGCATGGGCAACGGTTACAATTCTGAAAATATCCTCAGTTACCAATTCTTCAGGCCAAATAATATAATCTATAAAGAAATCACAGAAATTTGCATTATTTTTTTCAAAATTTAAAGTTTTTTTGTATTCTTCTCTGCTAACAAAGCAGATAGTCCTGACACCGCCGAACTTTTTAGCGGAAAGGCAGGCAACAATATTTGCTTCATCAATTGCAGTGCAGGCGATAAATATATCAGCATTTTTTATATCTGCGCTGTTTAAAACATCAATGCTTGATGCATTGCCTTCAACAAAACTGATGTCCAGCTTGTCAAATTCATCAGATCTGTTTTCATCTTTATCAATTATTGTTATGTCATGGTCTTCGAAAAACTCTGTTGCAAGCAGACAACCGATTTCCGTAGCTCCATAAATCACCATTCTCATAGCCTGAATTATATATTAAGTAAACTTTTTTTACAAGCTTTTGTTATTTTGTCAATTTACGATGTTCATATACGTTATGGAAGTTATGCTTAACAAAGTTCCGAAAATAAATTATGAAAGATGTTATCCTTCTCGTCTTAAAAGATTTTTTAAGGCTGATTTTGGTTATAAAAGCTATGATACCTTTGTCCCTGATGCAAAATGTAAAATCATAGGGACTTTGCCAAATGAAATTATTCAGCTCTGGGAGGGTAAGGACAGAGAGCGTAATATAAAAATGTTTTACAAGGCTATGTCTAATATGACCAAATATTTAAGGGCCTGTTATAAACAATGTAAAGAAAATAACATAATTTCTTATGATTTTAATGATTTAGCCCCCGACAATTTAAAATTACTGGAAGAAGATTTTACGAAATTTTTTAACAAGCTTTTGCAAGGAATAGTTCCGCCCAATATTCATGCCTTGCTATCTTATATTGACAGAGGATGTTGGGGAAATGTGTTTAAACTTACGATGTATGATAAAAATACCAATACAAGAATTATGCATGATAAAGCTTTTAAAGTTTTTCATAATGTCAAGTGCAATGTAAAAGACCTTTCAAATTCCCAAGGTGTTTATGCGGAAGCTAACTTTTGGACGTATTTGAAAAATATTGCGGGGCATAAACTTGATAAAACCCAGTTTACAAAACATTATCTTTCAGATTTGGAGCACGGGTATTCATTGACGGATTTGGCTGATAAAAAGGTCCCCAAAACTACTACTCCGCTTGATCTGGATAAACTTTTTAAAATATTTTACACGGACGTAACAAACGAGCCTATAAACGGAAAAGTTTATGACATAGGCGGATGTCTGAAATATCCCGGATTTATTAAGGATAAAGTTGTTATGAAATATTTTAAAAAGCTAATGCACAGAAATTCCGAAAAAGATTTGAATAAATTTTTATCTTCCCTTAATCAGCAGCTGAGCAATCCAAAAACTCCCCACAGAGAAAAAATTCTGGAAGCTCTTAGGCTATTTGAACTGGAAAAGAACAAAAATAATCAAATAATTTAAAATCTGTAAAACTATTACGGCAATAATCGGAGAAAAGTCCAGCCCTCCTATTGGCGGAACTATTTTCCTGAATAAATTCAAATATAAATCCGTACAATCTTTTAATGCCTCAAAAGGCTGTTTGTACCAATCAATGCTTGGTACAAAGCTCAAAAGACATCTTACCAGAATGAGCCAAAAATATATTTGAAAAAAACTGTTTGTTACAAATATTAAATTATTTACCATATATCACCCGTTATAATTGAGAACTTTTTTTAGTATTTGCGCAATTACAATTATTTCTTTGCGCCGGAATATTTTCAATCATCTTAAAGAGCAGATTTTTAAGGTTAGAAACATTTGAATCAAACACTTTAATAACTTCATGGTGAGAAACGGGCGGAACATCGCCAACAAGTCCTGCATCGTAATCTGTTATTAAGGAAATATTTAAAGGACACATATCCATTTCTTTAACGAGATAAGCTTCAGGAAATGCTGTCATATTGATAACTTCCCATCCCTGATTGGTGAAGAATTTTGATTCGGCTTTTGTAGAAAATCTTGGTCCGTTGATTACAACCACAGTTCCCTGTTCATGAATAGTTATGCCTAATTCTTTTCCTGTTTTTATTGCAAGCGCTCTTAATTCAGGGCAATAAGTTTCGGCCGCAGAAGGATGCGTTACAATAGGACCTTCAAAAAATGTTGTTTTTCTTCCGTCAGTCCAATCAACAAATTGGTCGCAAATTACAAAATCGCCGGGTTTAACCTGTTTTTGTAAACTGCCTGCTGCACAAGGAGATATAACTCTTTCACATCCGGCATATTTCATGGCCCAAACATTTGCTCTGTAATTAATTAAATGAGGCAAAATAGTATGGCTTCTTCCATGACGTGGCATGAAGGCGACTTTGTGTTCTCCCACAGTTCCGATAAATAAGCTATCACTAGGCATTCCGTAAGGAGTTTCAACTTTAACTTCTTCAATATTATCTAAAAATTTGTAAAATCCTGAACCGCCAAAAACACCAATATCTGCTAATTTTTTATTTTCCATAATATTTTTCCTCTCATTAAGTTAAAATTTATATAGAAAATATTAACATAAAAAAGAAAAAATTTCCCCTGAAAAAATGAAAAAATTATAATCTTAACAATTGTTTGAAATACACTTTAAAACTTGATATATCAGGCATTGAGCCGATGTTAGCTCTTCTGTTTTTTACATTGGGGGTTGAAATTTTATTTTTTTGTAATATATTGTTTATATAATCATTCTTAAAAGTTTTTGATTTAGTTGAAGAAACAAATCGTTAGGGAATTTTTAAGGATTTCAATTTACAACTTAGAGGATTACATTTTGAAAAAATTGTTACTGTTAACTTTTACACTGTTGTGTATGTTTCTTAACAATGCACAAAGTCAGGCAACTGACGTCAACTCTGTAAAAGCCACAATAGTAAAACATGCTATTGAAATGGGAGTGGATCCTGCGATTGCGCTTAGTATTGCGCGAACTGAATCAGGATTCAGACATGAGGCAAGAAGTGCACACGGTGCGGTAGGTGTATTTCAGTTAATGCCTTCAACCGCAAGAAGAATGGGCTATAATCCTTATTTGCTTAATGAAAATATTAAAGCAGGGATTACATATTATAAAAAGATGTATAATATGTTTGGCTCTGTTGAATTAGCTTTGGCAGCATACAATGCAGGACCTGGCAACGTAAAAAAATACAATGCGGTTCCGCCGTTTGGGGAAACCCGGCGTTTTGTAAGCAAAATTATGTCTGATGTAAACAGACAAAAAGTAAATCCGGATCCTGCCGTTGTAAAGGCAAAGCAGCAGGGGATGTACACGGCTCAGAAACCAAAGGCCGTTACGCCAAAGGCAGCTGTTAATAGGCCTGCATCAAAAGTAATTGATACAAAAGATTTGCAGGTAGAAGTTCTTGAGGAGAAACCAATAGAATTGAAGCTTGAAACTTTAACAGTTGCGATATAAATAACTTTCTTATAAAAAAAGATATCCGATTTATTAATCGGGTATTTTTTTTATGAAAAATTTTTCTAAATAATATTGTGTAATTAGAATATAACTATTTAATATTTCGTTACAAAAAATAATTTTAATTAAAGAAATTTATAAAATTTGCCGTAATTCTACATAGAAAGGATTAATGTATCACTATGGGAATGTCGGCAGGACAAGCGAGATTACTAAGTATCACTTCAAGATTGAGTGATAATGAACTGCGCTCTCAAAGCATAACAAATGCGAAATTACGTTTGGCAACAGAATCCTCAGAAGCAAGCCAGGCCTATATGGATGCATTAAATACAACTAAATTAATGTACAGTTCTTATGATGATAATGGCTCTTTAAGTTATCAGTCATTGACTGCAAATACATTATTAACTTATGGAGATTTAAAAAATCAATATTCACTAGTAAATTCTTCCGGTCAGATAATGTTGAACGGTTCTGATATAAAAAAATATGAGGCATCAAATAGTTTAGCCGACTATTTATACAGTTATGGAATTGAAAAAACAGATAATCCGAAATATATAGAAGCTTTAGAAGAACTTTTTGGTTCAAATTATGGAAAATTTTTTGATGCAAATAATCCAAACAAGTATACAAAAGATCAAGATGGAAATAGTCTTGAATATATTCTGATGCTTGGAAATTTTTCTACTGTCAACTTAGATAATACTTCTGAATCTGAATATAATTTATTAAAATCTGATTTTTTGAACGGGGTATCAAATTCAGGTTTAGTCTCGTCTTTGGAGACTGGTGGAATATTTGATTCTTTGATTGAAACTTTAACAAGTATACCTGATTATGTAGAAAAGGTTAATCCTCCAATTCAACCAAACTTGTTAGATTATGCTCAGGCTCTTTTATCTCCGCAATGTTGGAGTGATACAGGAATTAATAATTTAAGAAACGGTAATTTTAATTCTAGTGATACCCAAATATGGCATATGGAACACGTTCTGGCTCAATATTTATGGGCAAGTAATGGTGGTACAATTACTGTGAATACGGATAATGGAACTGAAACAATAACAAATAGTTCAACTGGCAATTACGGTCTTTCATCAGGTGGCGGGAATGGTGCTGACCCAATGAAAGTTCGGGATGTTTTAGCTAATCCCGAAAATGCCGAACTTAAAGAACAGTTAGAGCAATTGTATTACCAGATAGCCCTGCATATTCAAACTAATAATACTTCCGGTGGTTTAACCAGCGGCTCAATCACTAATAATAACGGGAATACATTATTGAGTAATGAAGCAATAGGCGAACAATATTATGAATTAATTAATGAGTTGTTACTAGCTGTTGCAACTGATATTTTAGAAGCAGGTCCGTCTGATTCGAAGTACTCGGATTTGTCAGATTATACTACGGACATGGAAACATATAATAATGATTTAGAAAAATATAATGCTTATTTAAATTTTAAAAGTGAATTTTCAAGCTGGGTTAATTCTGCACAAACGGCTATTACAAACTTTGAAGAACTTATAGCATCTCTTCCAATTGCGGAAATCCCCGATGAAAATGACTCCAAGTATCAATGGTATGTTAATTTATATTATCGTATGGGTGGCGGAGCCACAAACGATGACGGAACAAAAAAGAATAATAACTATAAAGAATTAGATGAAAATTTAATAAATAATGCGGAATGGCTGCAATTTGCCTTGGAACACGGAATTTTAACAATGGAACAGGCATCATTTACAGAAAACGGCTCTGAAAAATATTCTGGTATGGGAACCTATGACTGGGTATCAATAATTTATACCAATGCAGCAGATTTGACGTCTCAGGAAGACGAAACCGCAATTGCAAAAGCAGAAGTAAAATATAAAAATACAATAACTGAAATAGAAAATAAAGATAAAAAATATGATCAGGATTTGAAAAAACTGGATACAGAACACAATGCTTTGCAGACAGAGTATGAATCTATTAAAAATACAATTGATAAAAACGTAGAAAGATCATTTAAAGCATTTTCATAAGGAATAATTCTCATTATCAGTCGGATTAGAAAGATCGCGCAACAGGTGCGCGATGACAGGAGTTAAGTTGTAATTTATTATATATTGTCATCGCGGATTTATTCCGCAATCTTTCTAGCTTGCACAATTTTTTATACAAGATAAAATTAATGTATGAGAGAATACCAATATTATGTTTATATATTATCAAATAAAAATCATACAATTTTTTATACTGGAGTAACCTCAGATTTAATAAAACGTATATATGAACATTCACACGAATTGGCTGATGGGTTTACGAAAAGGTATCATATTCATAAATTAATGTATTATGAAATTCATAGTGATATTGAGATTGCGATAAAAAGGGAAAAAACAATTAAAAAGTGGAAAAGAGAATGGAAATGGAATCTTATTGATAGCGTTAATCCTCTTCGTCAGAACTTATTTGTTAATAATAATATTTTACCTATATAAAGATCGCGCAACAAGTGCGCGATGACATGTATTTTGACCATATTATATTTATTTTCTATTATCTGACAGTATGCAAAGACACTAAATTATTTTGTCATCATGTATTTATTCTTAGGTCTTTCCTCTATTATTCCAAATTGTTATGCTAATGACTTACTATTCTTCTAAATTAATTCTGTCATCGCGCACCTGTTGCGCGATCTTTTAGGTTATGCATTATAAGCTTTAAAAAGCTCTTTTAATACTTCCTGCCCTTTGAGCATTGATTTGTAATCCAGATATTCATTTTTTGAATGCATATTGCAAACTGTTGCAAGACCAAGCAAATACGGTACAAATTTATCATTATTTGCATTTGTTTCGTTTGCGTAAATGTGGGTTTCCGCACCGGCATGGAATGAGGTTATATCAGGCTCTACTCCTGCTTTTTTTGCGGCAGCTTCAAAAAGTATCGGAATATAATCATCTTCAGACTTTTCAAAAGGCGGAAGATGTTCTTCAAATTCAATTGAAGCTTCTGCAATATTTTTATGAGCTGCGTTAAACTCATCAACGGTTAATGTCATTTTATTTTTTAATTCTTCTTCTTTTTTTCTGCTGGAGCTTCTGATAGAGTAACTTACTTCGGCATCAGTGTTAATAATATTCGTAACATTGATATCTCCTGCAGAAATTCCTCCTAAGTTACAAGAAGTAATTACTGTCCCTTCTTCTTCATAGAAAACTCCCTGAGGCAGTGAAGATATTAAATCTGCAATAAGTTTTGCGGCATTTGCTCTTGTTTTGTCGCCGATATCAATACCAGAGTGCCCGCCTTTGAGGCTATGTACCTTAATTTTAGCTAAAGTATAGCTTGCTCCTGATACTTCGCACTGGCCTAAAGTGTCGCTATCCAATACAAGAACGTATTTTGATTTAAAGTTTTTTAGATTTGCGTTTCTTATACCTGAAAGGCCGTTTTCTTCATCACGGGTAAACATAACTTCCAGCCCGCCATGTTTTATACCTGATTGTGCAAGATTTTTTGCAAAGTAAAGAGCATTTGCAACTCCTGCTTTATCATCTCCGCCGAGTGTTCTTTCGATTGCGTGTATGAAGCCATTTTCATCAACATAAGTTTTGACGGGGCTGTCATCTCCTATAACATCCATGTGGGCAGACAGCATCAAAGGGTCTTTTGAAGTGTCCGTCGCAGGTATATTTATAATTACATTTTTAAAATTATCAAATTTGCAATCAATTCCGTTTTTGTCGCAATAATTTTTAATCCATTCTGCAACTTTTTCTTCGTGCATAGAAGGTGATGGAACTTCTGCAAGACTACAGAACAAATCGACAAGTTCGTGTTCTTTTCTAATATCTTCAATCATTATCATAATTTTATCCTCTCTCTTACTGAATTTATTTTAGCATTTTTTTTGATTTTTACAACAAGTAATTTTCAGAGATTGGATAATGTTAATTAATACTTTGCTTTACTAAGGGGTATACATAGTCATTAAATTCCCAGTTACTAAGCTGTAAAACTCTTGAACAGTATTTAGGCTCAGTTGTACATTTTGTTATGGCTTCATCTTTATCTAATGTAGAGTCATAAGAGCTGAAGGCAGGTTTATTATTTGGACAAATTAAAAATATAAATCTGTCAAATCCTAAAAAATTAGGTTTTTTGTCGCCGTTTGTATCAACCACCAAATCTATACAGCCTCCGTTTCCAATTATCACAGATATTCCGTCCGGCAAATATATTTGAAATAATTTTCTACCGTTTATGGTGGTATACCCGCGTTTTATAACTTTTATGTAATTTACAAGATACTTATCAAAGAATTCTTCTGCAAGTATATTATTAGCGGCCTGGTCAAAATGCCCGTTTTCATCTCTGACCATAGAGCCTTTTTCCCAATATTCAATCGGTCCGTTATCAATTTCTGAAAGCAAAATAGCTTGGTGCATTATACTGTAAAATTTTTTTAATCTTGCTGATGTTTCCTGTTCTTTGTAGTGGGCTATAAGTGCAGGCAGGGTCAACGATGCTACTACTCCTATAATCCCCAAGGTAATCAGTACTTCTGCCAATGTAAATCCGATTCTGTCAGTATAAATTTTATTCATAGAAAGAGTCTCCACAATTGATAAAAATTCACTGATTTATAAATCAGTATACTTAAATTATAAATCATTTTGTAAAAAAGTCAAGCAGGATAAACTATTTTTATGGATAGGCAGGAAATTATAAAACTTTTTTCAGAAAATGTAAGAGCAGAGAGGGCAAGAAAGAAATATTCACAGGAAAAATTGGCAGAGATGGCGGATATTACACCTGAATATCTTGCAAGGATTGAAAAAGAAAAATACAGTCCATCTTTGGTTGTAATTGTAAATATTGCAATTGCTTTAAATGTTCCTGTTGATAGATTAATTCCTCTGGATAAATATTTACGTTAATTAATATCAACCACACTCACTCCGTCGCCGCCTTCGGCGTCTTCTCCGGGGCGGAATTTTGCAACATAAGGAGATGTTGATAAAAAGTCTCTTACGGCAGATTTTAATGCTCCTGTACCGTGTCCGTGAATTATTGTTACACATGCAAGGTTTGCAAGGCTTGCTTTGTCAAGGTAAAATTCAAGACTGTCAAGGGCATCTTCTACTTTGTAACCGCGCAAGTCAAGTGTACTTGAGATATTTGTTCTTCTTAATTCAAATTTTTCAAGAGAACTCGGGCGATAAACATTTTCTTTCTTTTCAAATGCGGAATTGTAAGGTGCCAGTTTATCACATTTAATTTTTGTCTTGAAATTGCCCATTTGAACAGTTATATATTCATTCTTATCAGGTAATGAAAGAACTGTAACAGGCTGGTGAAGCTCTTTCAGTATTAATTTGTCGCCTGTTTTGACATTTGCCCATACAATTTCTTCATACTGCTGTTTTTCATCAAATTTAGAGAGTTCTCCTTTGAATTTTTGTTCGGTCTGAGCAAGTCTTGCATAAGATCTTCTGGCAATTTTTTCTGACTTCTCGCGTCTCAATTCATCAAGAATTTCTTTAATTTCTCCTTTTGCTTCAAGCAGTTCGCGGTCAAATTTGTCTTTTATAATTTTTACTGTTTTCTTTTTATCCTTTTTTACCTGTTCAAGAGAATTTTCATATTCTTCTTTAAGATTTTGTGATGTTTCTTTTAAATTTTCTGCTTCTTCAAGGTTATGCGCAAGTTTTGCCTGTGTTTCTTGCAGCTTTTCAACGACAAGTATTGAGGGGTCTTTTGTAGAGACAACAATATTTTTTGCTTTGTCTGTCAATTCTTTATCAAGACCTAAATTTGCCGCTATAGAAATTGCATTGCTTAAACCGGGTATTCCGATAAGAAGCTTATAAGTCGGTTTCAGACTTTCTGTATTAAATTCTACAGACGCATTTTTGAAATACGGATTAAGATATTCAAGTGCTTTTAATTCCCCGTAGTGAGTTGTAATCGTTGATAAAACTCCTTTTTGTGCAAGTTTTTCCAATATTACCTGTGCAAGAACTGCAC
>CALUVX010000125.1 GCA_944324295.1 Candidatus Gastranaerophilales bacterium | reverse complement strand
ATTTTCATTTTGTGTTGTCATAATTCCCTGCCATTTATAAGTTGTTTAGTGTAAATATTACACTTTTATATTATATCAGTGATAATAATTTTTCAAGTTAAGAGTTTGTAAAGATAGAAAGTTATATAAACTATGTTATTGGAATATATCCCTCTCTCGGGAGAGGGATATATTATGCGGGAACTGTGCGTCCCCGCACCCCGCACTTAATTTCTTTCTTTTTGCGTCGCTCAAAAAGAAAGAAATTAAGACAAGAAAGAAAAACGCGCTGACCGTTTAATTACTGCTAAACTCAACCCTAAACGAGTGAACTCGCTATATATTTGTCATCCTGAACTTGTTTCAGGATCTCATTTTACCGCTCAGACAGCACTCGTTCTGTTGTTGTTTCGTTAAGCAGTAATTGTTGAAAATGTTTCGTGCGCTTTGCGCACCAAAAATAGCTTGCCCTCCTGCCTTCTTATCCTCTTGCCCTCGTATCATCTTTTCTTTAAGAAAAGATGATACTAATAACAGTTTATGTACAAAATTTATCTTTTTTATATGCAATAAATGCAAATGTCAAACAGCAAATTCCGAAAAATATCCCGAAACACATTGTTGTCCTATATGATGATAAAAATGCTAAATCATAGACTTTGCCCGATTTAAGAAAAATATTTCTGAATGTTTCAAATAACGTTATTGTAACAGCTACGCCCAATATATTTCCCATATTTCTGGAAAGTGCAAGAATTCCTGATGCAAGTCCTAAATGATCGTGCTCAACACATGTCATAATCGCGTTGTTTGAAGGCGATTGGAAAAGCCCGTTGCCTATCCCCATAATTCCTGAAGCCAGAACAATCTGCCACATTGCGGCATTTTTGTCATACAACGTAAACATTAAAAGGGCTATGCAGTATACAACAGGCCCTGCAAGGGTTAAATATCTGCTCCCGTATTTGCCGGACAATCTCCCTGCAATTGGTGCAATAAACGAAAGTGTTACAGAATACGGAAGAATTAAAAGTCCCGTTACTAGCGGGTTATACTTTAATATTTCCTGCAAAAAGAAAGGCAGCAGTATACTGTTTGTGTACATTGCCATGTATGATGTCATTACACCAAGGTTTCCGAATGTGAAAGTTCTTATTTTGAATAAAGAAAAATCAATAAGCGGATAATTTATGTGATGATCTCTAATATAAAAGAGCACTCCGAAAATTAGAGTAATAATACCAAGAGTGATTATTTTCAGTGAATTCCAACCCCAGCTGTGTCCTTCTGATATTGCAAGCAAAAGGGCAAATAAACTTACGGTAAAATAGAAAAATCCTCTGTAATCGAATTTGAAATTTTTTCTGTCGGTATTTGCGTGATGTGGAAGCACTTTATAGGCATAATAAGCCCCAGCAATAGCAACCGGAATACATGGGATAAATACAGAATGCCAGCCGAAGTAGTTTAATAAAATCCCGCCCAGTGCCGGCCCGCTCATTCCGCCGATTGCAACAAGACAGCCGTTTAATCCCAGAGCCTTTCCCCTTTGTTCGTTTTTAAAAATTGTCGCAATAATAGCCTGTGCGTTTGAAAGCATAATTGAAGCCCCGAGCGCTTCAAGACATCTGTAAGCAATTAAAAACGCAAAACAGTCTGCTGTTGTATTTAAAAAAGCTCCGAAAGCAAAAAGTGAAAAGCCGACAGTATAGAGCCTGTTTTTAGGAAAGATGTCGCCAAGTTTTCCGAAAAATGGTAAAAATACGGTTAAAACAAGCATATATGCAATCATTACCCATTGAATCTGTCCCATTGAAACATGCAAATCAACAGACATGGGGTATAATGCAAGGTTTACCGTCGTAGAATCCAGCATGGCGATAAAGTTACCGACTGCCGTGATTACGAACATTGTCCACTTAATCTCTTTGGTAGTCATAATTAAATTTTAGCATAAATAAGGGCAGGTTAATTCTCTGCCCAAAAATAATTTTTCTTTCATTCCTTCTTCCCAAAAATGTTTAAAAGCGGGAGTATTTCTATAATACGTTATATTTTATTTTTTACCCAGTTTTCAATAATTCTTAACGGTGCACGTGTTATCCCGAGTGCCCATTCGCCGATGTTTTTTGTGATTACGCTGCCGGCTCCGATATTTGTACCCTCTCCGATTTCAACCGGTGCGACAAGGACAGTATTTGAACCGATTTTTACATTATCTTTTAAAATGGTTTTACTTTTTGTTTTGCTAATCGGGTCATAGTTTGCGGTAATTGTGCCGGCTCCAATATTTATGTGTGAACCGAATTCGCTGTCGCCTATATAACTTAAATGCCCTGCATTTGTGTTATGACCTATTTTGGCTTTTTTTACTTCAACAAAGTTACCGATTTTACAGTCGTCATCTATTTCTACATCTCCGCGTAAATGAGCACAGGGGCCGATTTTGCAATTCTTGCCGATTTTATTTTTACCTTCTATATAAGTTGAGGGATAAATTATTGTATCAGCTCCTATTTCTGTATCTTCGGAAATCCAAGTAGATGACGGATCAACTATCGTAACTCCGTTATCCATAAGAGAATTTAATTTTCTTTCATTCATTATTTTGGTTGCATAGGCAAGGTCTTTACGTGAATTTATTCCGTAGCTTTCGTCGCTGTTTTCTAAGATATATGCATGAACATTAAGGTTATTTTTCTTACCCCATGAAATTATATCTGTAAGGTAGTATTCTCCCTGTGCATTATTTGTTGTTAATTGTGAAAATGCAGATTTGATTTTTCCCCAGTTTAGTATATAAACTCCAACATTAATTTCTTTAACCGATATTTCTTCCGGAGATGCATCTTTTGCTTCAACTATACATTTCAAAGAATCATCTTTCTCTCTGATAATTCTTCCGTAATTTGCGGGATCATCAAGTATAGTACTCATAATTGTCAGGTCTGAAT
>CALUVX010000124.1 GCA_944324295.1 Candidatus Gastranaerophilales bacterium | reverse complement strand
TTACACATTCAAAAAAGACGAAAAGAAAACACCGCATGTTGGCGTAATCGCCCAAGATTTGCAAAAAATCTTTCCTGATGCGGTTAGAAAAGGTTTCGACGGATTTTTGACAATCCGAATGGAAGACATGTTCTATGCAGTAATTAATGCAATAAAAGAACTTGATGCAAAATATCAGGCACAGGAAAAACGCATTAATGAACTTGAAAAACGAATAGAAAAACTGGAAACAAAGATAAAATAAAATTTCATACTGAAGATAAGCTAAAACCGTGAAATTTGTACAATATTTAATTGTATTGGATTAAGCGGCTAGGCTTACTTTCATTCCTTCTCCCGTCTAACGGCGGGAGTTTTCCTTATTTATAATAAACAAAAAGCCGGTAATTTTTACCGGCTTTACATATCCTTAATCATCAACTATGCTTTAGTGCATTATTTTGCAACTAAATCTTCTGTTTCTTCAATCTTTTTCATTACTTCGTCTATTTCCTCTTTCAGATATTCGAGAAAAAGACCTATTTCTTCTTTAAAGCTGTATACACCCGGCCATGATATGTAACCATACATAATTTGCATCTCCTTTTTGCTAACCTGTCAACATTTTATTTATCGGCTCGTATGGAGAAAATCTTTAGTAATTTAATTAATTATTTAATAATTTGTTACAATACTCATTAATATCATTGCATCTGTACTTAGGAATATAGTCTGTTTGATAATTTTCTGCGATTTGTCTTATGTTGCCGGTAGCAGAGATTATTATTATTTTTGTATTTTTGTATTCTTTAAAAAATTTAATTTGTTTTATCAGCCATTCTCCTGCATATAACGGAAGATAATCCGACTCCATCTGCATATCGGTTAATATAAAATCATAGGGAGTATCAATTGATGCCATAAGTCTTTCTACAGCTTCCTGGGCAGAATTTGCTGTCTCTATTTCAATATTGTCATTAAATATTTCTCTTAAAGCACTTTTATGATAGAGAACCCATTTATTGGAATCATCAACTATTAAAACTCTTTTCATAAATTTATTGTAGCATAAAAGCCGCCTTCTGGCGGCTTTTATCATAACAGATTAAAAAATTTAGTCAAACGGAACATTAATTATATAATCATTGCCCTGACGAATTTTTGTAATATTTTCGGTGTTAATATCATCGCCGAAATTAAAAGCCTGAGAGAATCTTATAATTTCTTTTTTGTTGTGTTTATTTTTTTCTCCTGCGGCGTTAATGATGATTGTATTTCCTTCGGTTTTAACCTCAACATTTTTTTCATCATTGTCAAAAGGTCTTAAATCAATAACAATTTTATAGCTGTCCGGTGTTTTTTCAACGTGTACAAAGCCTGATGCGGTTTTCTCCATTCTTTCCTGCTGGTTAAATGCTTTTCTGTCGTATCTTTCTTGTTGTTTAAGTGCGCGTCTTTCCATTTTGTCAAAGCTTTTTTCTCTTTGCATAATTGCCTTGTCAATTCTTCTCATCTGTGAAACCGGATCCATCATTCTTTTAAAGTGCCAGTCTGTTACAACATAAAATGCCGCGAAAGCTCCCAAAAATACAAGTAACCCTGTTAATACATGCTTTAATACCGGATGTTTGCATAAAAAGCAATTGTCAAAGTCCTCGTGTCTGTAGTTGTTATCTTCCATTATAAAACTCCTTTCTTTTGGTTTTTATTTTAGTATAAGAATTAATTTTAAAAAGTAAATTACCTCATAGAGCTATTACTATTGAAATCTTGTAAAATATATGTTATTATATAAAGTGAGTGTTATAGAAGGGGTACTATATTATGGCTAAGATACTGGTAACTATGCCTGATGATTTTTTACATAAAATTGACGGTGTGGCAATTAATGAACAAAGAAGCAGAAGTGAACTTATAAGAGAAGCGCTGAGGTCTTATATGAGACGTATGAATATCAGAGATATTCAAAAATCTGAAGAAGATGCCAAAACTTTGGAAACTCTTATCGGTTAAGTTTTTAACAATTTTTCAACCCATTTTATTAGACTTGATATTTCATAAGGTTTCGGTATATACAAATCAGCTCCTGCGGTTAAAATAAGTTCTTTGTCATGAATAATTGATGTTACGATAAGTTTTGTTTTGTCGTAGGTAGTATTTTTACGGATTTTTTTACATAATTCCAGACCGTTCATTGTTTCAACATCGCCTGCATCTAAAATTATTAAGGCCGGTATATCTTTTTCATTTATATCTTTAACATCATTCAATACTTTAACATCATATCCCTGAAGATTCAGAATTGTTGTTAAAAGTATACTCATAGCTTCATCATTTTCTAATATATATATTTTATTATTAACTTCATCTTCAATAGAATTTTCTGCGGTTATACTCGGTCTTTCAATTAAATAGTTTGATTTTGCCGGCATATCGGCAAGTTTATGAATTCTCAAAAGGGAACCAAGAAGTTGTGAAGCATCTTTATATTGAATTAGTTCATTTGTTATGATGCCTATTGTTGTATGAACAAAATTTGAGCGTCTTCCAGCAAATTCATCACCCCTCATAAGCATAAAGCCCCGTCTGTTATCTTGTGGGGAATAGAATTTTGAGGCAACTGAATCAAATGCAAAGATAAGATAGTTTGCAATTTTTTCTGCTTTCAGGCTGTCTGTTATAATGATAAATTTGTTATCGGAAAAAGCACTGATAAAGTCATTTTCAGATAATGCAGAATGTATTATTGCGCAGAATGTTTGAACGAGTTTGTCAGAGGCAAGTTCAGTGTATGTTTCTTTGTAGTTGTCAAAATTTTCTATACTGACAAGCATTGCAGCCCATGGTTTATCCTCATTTACAATTCGTTTTAGTGCTCTAAGAGAATAATTTTTCCCAGGAAGAAGATGTTTTATATCCATATTGGATTCAAGTTCACGTCTCAGGTGCGCTTTTACACGCATTACAAATTCTTCTGAATTCACTGGTTCCGGTATAAAATCATCTGCACCGCTTTCTAATACTGATATTTTATCTTGAAGCTCTGCTGATTTTGATGTTGCTATAATAACCGGTCTCATATTGTAGGTAAGTGCGCGGATTTTTTTGCAGTAGTCTGACAAATCACTGTCAATACTGTCTGAAATAATTATTAAATCAGGTTCCTTATCTTGTATAAGCTTCATTGCGGAAATTAAATTCTTTGTAATATGTACTTTGTTGCTTTTACTTTCAAGAAGCTTTTTATATTTTGTTGAAAGTTCCCGCCTTTTGTCAATAATTAATGTTACTGTCTGCATTTATCCCTCGCTTGTTTTTCAATGTTTGCACAGGGCAGGCACAATTCAAATGTTGTAAGTCTATTTTCTGATTTAACCGATATTTTTCCGCCCATTTTTTCAGTTAAATTCTTTGTAATATATAATCCGAGTCCGCTCCCCTGAACTTTTCTTGTAAGCGGATTATCTATTCTTGAGAATTTATGGAATATTTTTTCATAACAGTCTTTGGGGATTTCAGGTCCTTGATTAATAATTTTTATTATCACCGTTTCTTCGGATAAATACGCTTTTATTGATATCGTAGAATTTTCATCCCCGTATTTGGCTGCATTTTCAATCAAATTTGTAAGAATTTGTTGAAATTTATCTTTGTCTGCCAGAACAGGCGGAACAGATTTATCTATATTTATATCAAATGTTTTGTCTTTGTATTGGTTTTTGATTATGGTAGTTATTGTGTCGACAACAGGTTTTACGGATACTTCTTTGTAAATAAGATTATCTTTTGTGTTTTGAAGCTTTGTAACAGAGAGCATATTTTCAACAAGATTAATCAATCTGTTAGATTGTTCCACGATTATATTAAGAAACTTCTTTTTGCTTTCATCATCCAGCTTGTCCCATGATGAGAGCATTGTTTGTGAAAAGCCGCGGATAGAAGTTAAAGGTGTTCTCAGTTCATGGCTTATTGTTGATATAAAATCTTCATAATTATTGTTTTTCATAAAACTATTATAGCAAATTTTTAAAATTTGTTAAGATATTGATACAGGTTGTTCTAAAGATGCAAGTTCATTAATAATATCTTTTATTTCATCTGAAATGTCGTCTTTCCCCTGAATATTTTCTTTTACGGACAATGCAAAATCTGCTTTTTTAAATTCATGCAGTCCTCTGTGTTTAAAAAATTCTTCAAGAAATTCTACTTTGGAATTACAGTTATGTAGATTTTGGATGGGGGCGAGAGATATATTTTGCGTTTCATAATTAAGAGTTTTTATTATAAGAGAGTCCGGGAGTAGGTCTTCAAATTCTCCGCTTTTCAAAAGATGAATTTTATCAAACTCTCTTAATTTTGGTTTTATTTCTTCCAGATTTGATTTTGCATCACTGTCAAGAAGAATAAATACAGGAATTTTCAGGCTTTCCGAAAAGTTATAAAAATACTTTACTACCTGATTTTTACCGCCGGCAGA
Organism: Candidatus Gastranaerophilales bacterium; assembly: GCA_944324295.1. GTDB lineage: Bacteria > Cyanobacteriota > Vampirovibrionia > Gastranaerophilales > Gastranaerophilaceae > Stercorousia. Next base: position 8,936 of record CALUVX010000124.1, on the reverse strand, counting down.
TATTATGTGTATGCCGTGTTTATTGAAATCGTAACCGCAAATTTTGGCAAATTCTGGAAGGAGTATTTCTTCGGTAATTCCTTCACACAAAATTATTTTTTTTACCGGAAACCCGTAAGTATTATTGTTTGGAGAGGTATCTCCGAGTGTTTTTAACCATTTTAGATTATCAGGAATGTCATTTGGAAGAATTTTTAAAATACTTTTGTAGTTAATCTTATTTTTTAGTAATTTTTCGGTATTTATATTAAGTTTAAATACTGATTTTTCATAGTCATAAAGTCTTTGATTGATAATAAAATCATTATTTTGTTCCTGAAATGATGAATTTATAATTGTCTGAGCAATTTCTTTCAATTCCTGATAATCCATATTATCAAGAGAGTGTTTTTTTAATTTCGGTTCAATAAGATTAGAATTTATTATATCTTTATAAACCCGCAGATACTTTATTTCCGGCTCTTTAAATCTTGTCAGCCTGTCAGCGGATATTATTAATTGTTCTTTTGTAAGCGGTTTTATTTTCAAATTTTGGTTCCCGAATTGTAACATTTGTTAATTAAAATACTATGTATATAGCAAATTTTTTCCGTTTTATTTTTTTATTATAATAAGTAGTAGCGGAGTGGAATTGTGTATTCATTAAATATTAATACCCAGCAATATAATAATTATAGCACAGCAAAGCCTGTTAGGGCTATAGGGATTAATAAAGATAAAGAAGTTAAAAATGAAAAAGTCACTTTTACATCAAATCCTGTAATGACACAGGTTCCTTTTAATGCTGCTCTTACGGCTTCAAGATTTAGAACGGAACTTGCATCTAAAGATGAAAAAGATAAGTATAATGAGTTGTCAAAACTTGTTGACAAAGATACACGAAAACAGTTAAATAAGCTTTTGAAAACAGGCATTTTACTTAATTCTGCTTCCAATGATAATTCAACAACTCTTGATAATTTATATAAAATTGCCAAAACTCCAAGAGCACAAGGGTTAAATAATGCCGTTATGCTTAAGGATACGATTAATACATTGACGGATCCTTATATTATTACACAACAGTTTGGTAATATTCCGGCAAAATATCAGGCACAGGTAATGGCTGCTGCTGGAAATAACGCGGCAGATGTGAATGTTGAACATTCCGGAACTTGCGTTGCCTCAAGTATTGAATTTAATCTTGCTCAAAAATATCCTGCAGAATTTGCAAGATTTGCAGAAGGGCTAAGCTCGCCGGCTTTGAGTGTTCAAAAAACTATAAAAATGAATAATCTTGCGGATAATACACTTGATGCAATATGGCTTTTGAATGCTTTTGAAATTCCTTATGAAGCTCATGATTTTGATAAGGCAACATTAACTTTTGCACCGGATAAAAATGCGATTATAAGAGCTTTTATCCAAACGGTTGATAAAGACAAGCTTGAAAGGACGCCTCTTGATGTACTGATGCAGTCAACATTCATGCAGGTCGGCTCGCAGCAGTCTTATGATACTTTAACTGATAAACGGGCGGGGAAATTTAACCAGAATGATAAAGGGTTAATTGAATTTGAAAAGACTTTTACCGAATCTGTTGTTGAAGATAAAAACAAAATTTCGGTAACTTATCAGACAGTGGATGAAAATGCCAGACTTATAGGTTATGAGACAAGTTTTGATACTATGAAAAAACAGATTACGGATGCACTAAACCTGGGTGAGAATGTTATTATCGGCTATACCCAAGTAGATAACAATAATACTATTATAAACGGCCATGAAATAACTATTACTGGTACAAAAATTGATAAAAACGGGAAAATGATTTTTATTTGCAATGATACAGATGATAATTCATCTTTGCCGGTTGAGTATTCCGAAGATTATCTGCTTCCTAAAATTCACCATGCGGCATTACCGCAGGCCGTTGTGGCAAATGATGTAAATCTTGTAGAAAACTGGGTAGAAGGTCTGAAAACATACAAAGAATTGAAAAAACAGGTGATGATAAATAATCAGCCTCAAATGCAGATGGCGGCTTAATGTTATTTAACATTGAGCCTTAATTTTAGCAAAAAAAATCTTGACGGTGTTTAATTAGTAAAAAAGGTGAAAAAATATGAATATATCAGTAAATATGTTACCGAAATTGTCTTTTAGGGCTTCTGCAGATAAGGAGCAGACTCCGCAATTGGCTCAACCAAAGAGTACTCAGCCATTAAAACAAGACACTTTTGTAAAATCGGATAAAACGGAAACGCAAGCCTCCGATTATTCGGCATTATCCAAAACAGATGCTGTAAAGTTCTCTTCTCCAGATTATACAACAAGTATATTTTATATATCTGATCTGCACGGAAAAATGACAAATATGGAAAGAATTTGCGAAATGGCGAGAATGTTTGACGCAAATCCAAATGCAACAGAAAAATTGAAGCTTGCTTCTGGAGATATTATGCTCGGCTCAAATCCAATGACTAATAAAGTCGCAAGCCATTTTTTGAATTGGATTGGTGTAACTGATAACGGACTTGGCAATCATGAATTGGATGCAAATCCGGCTGCTCTTGCAGAGTCTTTGAAAGATGCAAAATTTAATCTGCTTGCTGCTAATGTTACTATTGATCCGAAAAGTCCTTTAGCAGGAAAAATTAAAACCTCCGTAATTCAAGAAATTAACGGTAAAAAATTTGGCATTATAGGTACAGCTCCGTCAGATGCGCTTGAAAGAGTCGGTACTCGTGAATCGCTTAATGACGTTCACATTGATGATATAGATACAACTATTAAAAAAATTCAGGAAGAAGTCGATAAACTTAAATCTCAAAATATTAACAGAATTATATTAATATCTCATTCGGGAAAAGATGCTGACAGGCGTATAGCTCAAGAAACTGACGGTATTGATATTATTCTCGGTGGGCATACTCACGATTTGTATAAAGGTGTTAAAGAAGGAGAAAATTTACTTTATTCAAAATCAGGGGAACCGGTTATTCTTACCCAAATTGGTAAGGATGGCGAATATGTGGGGGTTTTGAATGCAATCTTTAATGATGAAGGCATTATTACAAAGGTCCAAAATAATGTAATGAGAACGGGTACATTTTCAAGAAAATTACCTTTTAAAACTGCGGTTGAGTCAATTATAGGCAAGCCTGAAGTTCTTGGTACAATTAAATCTGCGCCTCCGGCTCCGGAAGACAGATTAATAACAAATAATCCGCACGGAAATTTGATTGTTGACGCTATGAAAAAAGAATTGGGTACTGATATTGCAATTTTAAATGCCGGAAATCTCCGTGGATATTTTGCGGAAGGCGAGGTTGATTCGCGCCGGATTAATGATGTTACCCCGTTTGAAGATAAGATGATGATTTGTTCTCTTTCTGAAAAACAAATAGTAGATGCAATAAAAGTCGGGGCAAAATCTTTTGTAAATCCCGGACATAAACCCGGAATTCTTTTGGTTTCAGGTTTACAATACACCGTAACAGATAAAGGTGAATTAAAGGATTTGTCCTTTATAGATAAACAGGGTAACAAAGTCCCCATTGATATAAATAACCCGAGTTCAATAAAGAAATTTTCAGTAGCATGTGATGATTTCTTTGCATACGGCGGCGACAATTATTTACCTGTAAATTCTAATCCTGATTATGTTGTTCAAAAATTTGATGTAGACAAAAATGTTTACACTGCAAATTATATTAAAAATCACAACGGACCGATTGAAATTAAAGAAGATGACAGAATAAAAATTGTTAAAGCTTAATAGCCGTACTGTCCTTTAGAATTTAGGTATTCTTTAACAGTATTTAAAGATGCCTGAACAATACGGGTAACTCTTGAAGGAGACAAGCCAACCTGACGGGCAATATCTTTTACCTGCATATTACGATAGAACCTGTATTCTACAACAGTCCTTTCTTTTGCCGGAAGTTTTGCTATAGCCTCTCTAATCATTCTTCCCATTTCAGTTACTTCTGCATTTTCATCCGGTTGAGCATGCGGAGCGTTTAAGAAATCAACCGGAACATCATTCTCGCTCGCAGCAGCCGCTAATCCGTCAATTGAAAGAATTGTTTCGTAAACTGCTTCACGAACTTTGGCTTTTTGCATATCCATTCCGTCAACAGTTTCTTCTTCATCGAATTCATCATCCGCTTTATGTTTTAAAGAGTACCATTTATATCTTATTCTTAATTCATTTCTGATAGCCCATCTGACTGCTGTTGCAATATATGCAGAATTATATTTTTCAAGTTGTTCGGGTGTCTTATTTTTTATCAGCACCTGGATAGCTAAAATTCCGATAGAAACTAATTCCTCATAATCTACCATGTGCTGAGGAACTCGTCTGTGTTCAACCTTTGCGACTTTTTGAACTATATCTATATATTCTTGTAATTTATTTTTATTTTGCATAACCATGATTACAAACTTATAATATCATAGAATTTACTTTATTGTACCTTTATTTGTTGTATTTTTCAATTTGTACACAAAAAGTAAGATTTCAGCAATTGCTTTATAAAGCTCAGGGGGAATTTGCTGGTTTAAATCTACCATTTTGTATAGTGCGCGGGCAACAGGGGCATTTTCTATTACAGGAACACCGTGTTCACGGGCTATTTTAATAATTTTTTTTGCGATAAGCTCTGTCCCTTTTGCAATAAGCATTGGTGAGGCCATTTCTTCTGCTTTGTATTTTAGTGCACAGGCTATATGTGTCGGGTTTGTTACTACAAAATCTGCATCGGGAACAGCGTCCATCATACCTCTTTGAAGCATTTGCATACGGCGTTGGCGAAGAGCAGCCTTGACATTCGGATCGCCTTCCGTGTTTTTATATTCATCTTTAATCTCTTTAAAAGACATTTTCTGGTCTTTTAAAAATTTCCATTTTGTTACACCGTAATCTGCGGCCGATATAACTAAAAACGCTATGCAGGCTTTGAAAATAAAATCTGTTACAAGTTTGCCGAATTCTATCATTACTGAAAAATTGTTATCAATGGCGGCAAGCATCAGAATGTTTTCAATGTGGTCCATATAAACGCTCCAGCCTATATAACCCAGTAAAACAACTTTTAAAATGTTCTTGAACAATTCAAAGAGTGTTTTTATTGACATGATATTTTTAAAATATTTGGTTGGATTAAGTTTATCCAATTTTGGCATTAAAGGTGCAGTTGCAACAAGGGGGCCTACCTGAATAAAATCCGCCATAATCGCAACAAACCATGCAACAAATAGTATAGGACCAATAATTAATGCGGTACATTTTATTGTTATTGTCGTAATGTATGCCATTCCTACATCTGAAAGGTGGCCGTTAGGAATTTGTTCGTATAAAAGTGTATAAAGTTGTACAATTTGTTCCCATACAAACGGAGCGAGACCAAAAATTACGGAAAATAAAATAAGCAATGATATAGCCGTTGAAAAATCTTTTGATTTAACAACCTGACCTTCTTTTCTTGCCTGTTCGAGTTTCCTCGGGGTTGCATCAAATTGTTTGTCTTCGTCGCCCATATAATATTCCTTTAATGAATATTATAGCATGGTCAAGACTTTATATTATTTCGTAATATTTTGGGGCAATTGAGCTAGCCTGCGTTTGTTGATTTGTTTATCAATCCAGCTGCCGATTCCGTAGGCAACCCCTAAGTCTACAACAAATCCTAATATTTCTACTGGTTTTTCATATTTGTTCGGCAGATTTATTTTAAGATCATTTTTAAGTACGTTTTTAAGGCTGAATTGGTTTTTATATTTGCTGTTGGATAAAAATATGTCAAGTGCTGCAGTGCCGATAATGGCAGCAGACTTACCTATATTGGATTTTTTATAAGTTTGTCCGTCCTGCGTTTGTACATTGTAACCTATAGGGTTAAAATGATTTATATTTAATGTCATAATTTTATATCTCCTTTATGGATTATAAAAACAGAACAAAAAATTTTTTGCTAGCCTGTAACAATTTTTACGCCTGAACTTGTACCTAATCTTTCAGCTCCGGCCTCAAGCATTTTTAGTGCTGTTTCTTTATCTCTTATCCCGCCGGAAGCTTTTACTTTCAACCCATAAGGCGACACTGTTTCGTACATAAGTTTTACATCTTCGGCTTTTGCTCCGACACCGTTTTTTACAAAACCTGTTGAAGTTTTTACAAAATCAGCTTTTGCTTCTATGCATAGCTCACAGGCCTTTTTTATTTCATCTTTAGTTAATAAATCAGTTTCCAGAATTACCTTTAACGGTTTATCTTTGCAGGTGGCTTTGACTGTTCTTATGTCATTTACTATGAAATCATAATCTTTATCCTTCAGCTTTGAAACATTAATCACCATATCAATTTCATCGGCACCATCTTCTATTGCTTTTGATGTTTCAAATGCTTTAACATTAGGTTTGTTTGCTCCGAGAGGAAAGCCTACAACGGTAACAATTTTCACATTAGTATCTTTAAGATAATCTTTCGCAAGCTTTACATATAAAGGATTTATGCAAACTCCCAAAAAATTGTGCTCTTTTGCTTCTTCAAACAATTTTAAAAAATCTTCGTGTTTTGCGTCCTGTTTTAAAAGTGTATGTTCTATATGTTCGTTTATGTTCATAAATCCTCCGCTGTTTCTTTATATTTTTATTTTATTTAAGATTTTATCAGTTGAATATGCTTTGTTTAATGTGTAAAAATGAAGTCCTTTTACTCCGTTTTTTAACAGATTTTCACATTGTTCTGCTGCAAATTCTATCCCGAATTCTACCAAATCATTTTCTTTATATTTTTCGAGTCCTTTTTTTAATTTGTCAGGGATTGAAATATTTGCCATAGATGTCATTTTTTTTACCTGATTTTGGCTTATTACAGGCATGATACCGGCAATTACAGGAATTGTTATCCCTGCATCTCTGACGCGGTTTATAAAATCGTAGAAGAAGCTGTTTTCAAAAAATAATTGAGTAAAAATTGCATCGGCCCCGGCATCAACTTTTTTCTTAAGATATTCGATATCTGTTTTTAAATCAGGACTTTCTATATGTCCTTCCGGATAACCGGCGACACCGATTGACATGTTTGTTTTTTCTTTTATAAATTTTACAAGTTCATTTGCATGCTTAAAATCATGACATTGCAATTCTGTATTTTCAGGAATATCCCCTCGTAGTGCAAGTATATTTTCTGCTCCGATTTCAATAAGTTTGTTTATTCCGTTATCAACGCTTTCCATGCAGCTTGTGATACAGGTAAAATGAGGCATGATATTTATTCCTGTATCTTTAATGTTTTTTAAAAGAGAAAAAGATTTGTTTTCGTTACCGCCAGCTCCGTATGTTAAAGAAACAAAAGCCGGTTTGTGTTTTGCAAGTATTCTAATTTCTTTTAAAAGATTTTTCGGCTCTGATTTTGGAGGAAAAACTTCGTAAGAAATTACAGTCTTATCTGTTGAATAAATTTCGCTCAACTTCATAGGTTGATTATAACATAAAGATTAATTATAATAGTTTCATGGATTTTAAGGAAAAATTGCAAATTTTTACGGGGGATATATTAGGCGGAATTGATGCCGCAATTATCACTTTACCGCAGGCTCTGGCATTTGGGGTGGCAACCGGTTTCGGTGCGAGTGCGGGGATATGGGGTGCAATTATCTTATCTTTTGTTGCAGGAATTTTGGGAACAAAAATACCAATGATTTCCGGTGTTACAGGACCTGTTGCAATTGTTGTTGCATCAATAATGCATGCCTTAAATAAAGATTTGGGTTCTGTAATTTTTATTGTATTTCTTGCAGGAGTAATACAAATATTGTTGTCGCTTACACGATTGCCTGAGGTCGTAAAATATGTGCCTTATCCGGTAATTTCGGGGTTTATGAACGGTGTTGGCGTGATTATTATAATAATGCAGTTAAATCCTATTCTTGGACTTTCTCCGTGTTCTAATACTATTGAAAGTATCAAGACTATCTATACGTCAATAAGTTCTTTAAATATTCAGGCTCTGGCAATTGGTGCTTTAACACTTTTTATTGTCTTTACATTTCCTAAAAAATGGAATAAATATGTTCCTTCACAAATTTTGGCATTAATTGTTTGTACTATAATTTCGATTAAAGCAGGTTTGAATGTCTCAAAAATTTCTGAGATTTCCGTTTCAATTCCGGCAATAAATATGCCTCATACAACTTTGCATGACCTGATTACATATTTTCATTATGCAATTACTCTTGCAATTATTTTATCTTCCGAAAGTTTATTGACGGGATTGGTGTGTACTTCAATAACAAAGGTTCAGCTTCCGCCTAAAAGATTGCTTTCTGCTCAAGGAATAGGTAATATTTGCTGCGCTTTAACCGGAACTCTGCCGGGTTCTGCTGCAACAATGAGAACCGTTGCGGCTTTAAAAACCGGAGCTTCTACAAGGATGGCTGCAGTTGTTACATCATTTGTGCTTGTGCTGTTTATATATAAATTTTCAGGATTTGTTGCTGAAATTCCTCTTGCTGTTCTTGCAGGAATTTTGATAAAAATTGGTTATGATATTATTGATACAAAATTTTTAAAAGTTATAAAACTTGCCCCAAAAGATGATTTGTATGTTTTGGTTTTGGTGTTCTTATTGACAGTTTTTTATAACCTGATAGTAGCTGTAGGAGCCGGAATTACTCTTGCCGCACTTTTGTATGCCAAACGTGCGGCTGATAAGGCAAAACTTGTTAATAAAGAAGTTTATGACAAAGATATTATGAAGCTAGAAAAAGTTTTGGAAAAAGATTACAGGCACAAAATAAGAGTTGTGCATATAAGCGGTGCATTTTTCTTTGGTTCTGCAACGCAGTTAATATCACAATTTGATGAATTTTTAGGAACAAGATATTTAATTCTTGTTTATGACAGTGATGATTTGCTGGATATATCCGCTATATTTGCACTTGAGGATA
>CALUVX010000123.1 GCA_944324295.1 Candidatus Gastranaerophilales bacterium | reverse complement strand
CCGCACTCATTCCAATATAAATTTTTACCATGTTAATAACTCCTTATTCTACGATATCTGCTAACAACTCTTTAGATATTTCTTTATACTCCTCAAAATGTTTAGATTTAACTGTAAGTGGAATCGTTTTGAAATCTCCATAAATCTTTTCTAAACATTTATCAATATTGTGGGGCGCCCAGAATTTCATTCCCTCAAAATCAATTTGCTTCAATGGAAATATATCAGATTTAAGAAAATATTTACGATATTTATATGCAAAAAAAGTAAAATTATCTATACCATAATAAATTCTATCAGTTCTTTTATTTATTATAGGATCATTTTTAATTAAATGATCTATAAGCTCTGAAAGTTCTCCAAATGATTTATTCCCACGTTTTTTAGAAATTTCATTTATATAATTTTGATAATCTTTTTTCTTAAATTTATTAGGGTAGTTATCCATTGAAAAGATATCAATCACCTTAAAATCTCTTATCGTACCCTTTATTAGTTTAAAACATATTGGCATTTTAAAACAAAATGTTTTATTTTTATACTTATCAAAATTTTTAATAAGTTCATTCATATAATTTGACCAATTCCAATTCGTGCTATCAACAACTGGATATTTTGTAGTAAAATACTCCACTGCCTTTTCATAGTCATCTCTCATTAATACGAAATCAACATCTTCATCCCAAGGGATAAACCCATTATGATATTTAGCACCCAGAAGTGATCCATAAAATATTATGGCTTTAATTCCTGTTTCTTGTTCTAATTCAGATAACATTGTATCGCAATATTTTGCACTTTCCAACTGATAGATTCTTAACTTACCAGTTGCTGATTTAATTTTTGTTCTATCAACTTTCTTTATAAATCTATAATAATTATAGGAATCTTGTACGTAAGTTTTATAACTAACCCCATACTGTTCACTATGCATTTTTATAGTATTATATAAAGTATCATCTTTTATAGAACTAGCAGCTAAATAATCAAGCATCTGCATCATTTCTCTATAAACTGTACTTTTAATAGATATTAAAGATTGTTCGTAAATATTTTTATCACTTATAAAATCTTCACTTTCTAAATTATGGATAAACTTAAAATTCATATAATTAATTTTAAACTTAAACTTAACACCTAAAATTCTCACAATTTTATGGTTATTATCTTCATTTATTGAAAAGAGTTTCTCTAACATTTTTCTTCCTAGCTTTTATTCCAAATCTATTCTATTATTCACAACATTAAAATCTTGCTTGAGGGTAACCCCTTGCAACTTTCTTTTTATAATGTTTTGCCCTTATAGCAATTATCTTATTTAGTATATTTATACAAAATATATTTCTATATATTAGACTTTCAAATTTTCCAAAAACATTTCTTCTGACAAGCTCATCTAAAAATTCATACCAAGTTAAATATTTTGATAGAACTGACCAATTGTATAAAAAATATGAAAAATTCCATAAGAGAGGATTATATAAAAATCTATGTTTCGTATATATTTTACTTAAGTCTTGTATTATATTCCAAATTTCATTAGGGAATGGTCCAGTTGAGAGCGTATTTGAATCAGAATTGTTATGTTGTCGCCAACGCATACAAATTCCTTGTATAAAAATAATATCCCCCAAATTATTTAATTCAAACATAAACATATTATCATGAAGTTTTCCATATCTTTTAGGATTATAAGCGATTTTTTTATATGCAGCTGTATTATAAATAGCATCGGCAAAAACTGTGCGATGAATTAATAATTGTAAAAACACACCATTATTTTTTGAATAATAATGATAATTCTTATACAAAGCATTCCAATTATTATTATCAACATTCCATATTATACTTTTATGCCCTGTACACATAACAGCTTGAGGATGAATTTTAAACAAAGTCATTGCAGTATCAATATATTCAGGATGAATTGCATCATCGTCATGAAAAATAGCAGTATACTCATTAGTAGCCAATTCTTGCGATCTTATAAAATTTCCTGCATTTCCAAGATTTTTTTCATGAGTAATCACCTCAATATCTCTATCCGGATGTTGTTTTTTTATATCTTCTATAACATCAAGAGTGTTATCTGTACTACAATTATTCAAAATTTTAATTTTAAAACCTGTAGCAGTCTGAGAACATAAACTCTCTAACATTATTCTTAAATATTTTGCACGATTATATGTCAAAACGAATACATCTAAATTGTTACACTCCACTACTTATCTCCTCTTTTATACTTTCATAAAAATGAAACATTCCGTCTTTGTAAGATGTAAATTTAAAATCATTTACAAGATTCAATAATTTTGTATTATCTCCTGTATATTCCTTATTCATTCCGGGATTTTTTACTATGATTTCAGATTTATAATCAGAAAAATCATTAACTATTTTTGCTAAATCTAAAATTTCTATACTTTCCGTAGGGGTTACGTTTATAAACTTCTCCTTTGTGGGATGATTTATAAAATATTCAACAACCTTACAGAAATCATCAATAAACAGAAAATCAAATTTCACATTTTGATTTAAAACTATAGGCTCTTTGGCTATATTTGCATTCACTATACAGGATGTAACACGCGATTTATCTTCACCTGAACCATAAATCCCGAATAATCTTAGATTTAAGATATTATCTCTTTCCTCTATCATTTTTGAAATTAGATATTTTGAATATCCGTAAGGATCTTTCGGAATACTTTTTCCAAAATCACTTTCCTTAATCTTGCAAAGCGGACGACTCTTGTCATATTCTGCACCTGATCCGATTGTAATCATTGGACGCTCATTTGATGTTAACTCCGCCAAATTTTCAAACATTTCAATATTAGGCTTTGCTACATCCTCAAGCGTAGCATCCGGAGTAATTCTAACACCGCAAGAGGCTGAATGAATAATATATTCTATATTATTTACTTCGACATATTTTTTTACAGCATCTTTATTAAGCAAGTTTAACTGAAAACTTCTTGGCATAAAGAGATTAAATTTTCCTGATAAAGATTTTTTAATATGCGAGCCGATAAATCCACCCGAGCCTGTTAATAATATATTTTTCACTATTCCTCTCCAAAATATAATCCGAATTGCTTTTTGATAAACTTTTGGCTGCCAATATAATGTGAGAAAGTGTCAGGAATACCTATTCTTTTGAATTTAACACCTTTCCCGCTTTCTGCAATCACCTCAGCAACGGCACTGCCCAACCCGCCGACAATACTGTGTTCTTCCATAGTATGAATTTCAACACCGTCATTGACCAGCTTTTCAATTATGTTTTTATCAATCGGTTTAACAGTATGCATACTTATGAAATAAGGATTGCGCCCTTCTGCCTCAAGTTGTTTACAATAACCTGCCGCGTCAGGAAGCATATTGCTTGTTGCAATTACTGCAATATCTTTTCCCTCTTTTATTACAGAAGCCTTTCCGATTTCGATTTTGTTATTATCAAAAATACCTCTGTTATGACGTCCAATTCTTATATACATGGGTTTATTGCTATTAACGGACATACGCACAATCTGCTCAGCCTCATTGTTGTCTCCTGGACAACAAACCGTCATATTAGGCAGGCTTCGCATCAAAGATATATCTTCAATAGCATGGTGAGTTGCTCCCGCAGCTCCGTATGTAAACCCAGCACCTATACCGACAAGCTTCACGTTATTATTCATATAAGCAACATCCAGACGCACCTGCTCAAAGGCTCTTTCAACTAAAAATGTGATTATTGTATACACATAAGGTTTTTTACCTGCAAGTGCCAAACCGGCAGCAAGAGAAACAGCATTTTGTTCTGCAATACCGCAATTTATTGAACGTTCCGGAAACTTCTCAAAAAACGGTTCAAGAACAGAAAAACCCATATCAGGAGTAATTAATACAATATCCTCATCTTTTTCAGCCAGCTCAATTAGGGTATTTATAAACGTTTTTCTCATTAATATTTCTCCTCAATTTCAGCTAAAGCAATTTTCAACTGTTCATCATTAGGTGATTTATAGTGCCACTCAAGCCTATTTTCCATGAATGATACTCCTTTCCCCTTAGTTGTATCTGCAATAATTGCAACCGGTTTATCGCTTTTATGAGTTAAAGCTTGTTTCAATTCATCAAGATTGTTTCCGTCAATAACCAGAGTGTCAAATCCGAATGCCCTTACTCTTTCTGCAATGTTTGACTGATCTATAACATCATTGGTAGCTCCAAAACCTTGAAATTTATTATAATCAACAATAAATACAAAATTATTGAGCTTATGAGTAGAAGCAAACATTAAAGCTTCCCAAACAGAACCTTCGTTACATTCGCCATCCCCGCAGATTACAAAAACTCTGCCGGAATTTTTGTCCATTTTTTTTGCGAGAGCAAAACCAGCACCCAAAGATGGGCCATGCCCTAAAGAGCCTGAAGAAACTTCAAAAAACGGAGATTTTTCCTTGTCTATATGACAAGGAAGAGAACCGCCGTCTATTGAATAATTTTCAATATAATCAAAAGATAACAACCCCTTATGATACAAAACCGAGTAAAGAGCTGCACTTGCATGTCCCTTGCTCAATATAATAATATCCCTGTCAGGAGAAGTTATATTGTCTTTGTTTATATTTGCAACATCAAAGTATAAAGTATATAATATATCGACAACACTCATGGCAGCACCGATATGTGATACTTTTGCTTTATGCACCATTTTTACTATTGTTTTTCTTATCTCTTTCAATATTGAATTTTTCATTATTTCACACCCATTAAGTCTCTTAACAAGTTCCTTTTCCCGAAACTACACAAACATCAGAAACTTTACTATTGATAAATTCCTTTATAGTCCCCGCAATTCTGTCAATTTCTTCATCACCAAGTGCAGGGAAAGTACCTACCCAGAAAGTATTATTCATAATAAAATCTGTGTTGGGCAATAATTTATAATGTTCTTCAGTTAATTCTTTAGAGTTTATTAATTCGGAATTTCCTATTCTTAAATCAACATCATTGTCGACAATCATAGGTTGTCTCAGAATATTACCTGCGAACAATTGTCTTGTTCCCACATTATGGTTTTCCAAATATTCAACCATTTCTTGTTTCGTAAACGGCGCATCTTCTTTTACAGAAATTAGATATCCAAACCAAGACGGTTTTACTCCTTCCTTAATTTTTGGAAGAATTAAATAATTCTGCATATCAGACAATTTTTCAGTCAAACGGTCTGCATTATGCGTTCTAATACCTATAAATTTATCCAATTTATCAATTTGAGAGCATCCTAAAGCTGCCTGCCAATCAGTAATTTTTAAGTTAAATCCTATATGAGAATAAGTATATTTGTGGTCATAGCCGAATGGTAGATTGCCCAACTGCTGAGAAAATCTTTTTCCGCAAACACCATCACGTCCCGGCGGACAGCAACAATCTCTGCCCCAATCTCTAAATGACATAATTATTTTGTATAATAACGGATCATTAGTTATTACGGCACCGCCCTCTCCCATTGTTAAATGGTGAGCAGGGTAAAAACTAAATGTTCCAATATGTCCTATTGTGCCGATTTTTTTGCCTTTATATTCCCCACCCAGAGCATCACAGCTGTCTTCTATAACCCATAAGTTGTATTTTTCGGCAAGTGCCATTATTTTATCTAAATCATAACTGTTACCCAGCGTATGAGCCAAAAATATTGCTTTTGTTCTAGGTGTAACGGCCTCTTCAATTTTATCAGCATCAATATTATATGTTCCGATTTCACAATCCACAAAAACAGGCACCATTCCATGCTGGATAATCGGATTTATAGTTGTCGGAAATCCTGCTGCTACTGAAATAACTTCATCACCTTTTTTCAAAGCTCTTTCACCCAATTTGTGAGATGTCAAAGCTGAAAAAGCCAATAAATTAGCACTGGAACCTGAATTAGTTGAAAGTGCATATTTAACACCAAGATATTTGGCAAACTTTGTTTCAAACTCTTTATTAAATCGGCCTGCAGTAAGCCACATATCCAGAGAAGCATCAATCATATTTAACAATTCTTCTTCACCAAGAAGTTTTCCGCTCGGCGGAATATAATCAAAAACGCGTTTTTCCCCGTAAACTTCTTTATAATATTCTTTTGCTGCTTCTTTTACCTTATTACGTAATTCTTGTTCCATTTTATACTCTCCTCATACTCTTGTATTTGCTTCAAAGTGAATTCGTACATATCTCTATCCCGTGTATAGAAATGTTTATACCACTCAACTGTTTTGCCTATTGCTACATCAGCGGTATAAGTCGGTGTCCAGCCTAAGACTTTTTCAGCTTTTTCAATATTCAGCATAAGAAGATTTGCTTCATGCAAATTATCTTTTTTATGGACAACAACTTCACCCTTACCGTAATTATCTACAACCATTTGCGCAACTTCTGCGACTTTGAGAACACTGTCCTCATTAGGTCCGAAATTAAAACCTTCAGCATATTTTTTACCATCCTCTAAAAGTTTCTGTCCCAAGAGCAAATATCCGGATAACGGTTCTAAAACATGCTGCCAAGGTCTTACAGCAACCGGATTTCTAATTTCTATTTTTTCTCCTGCATTAATATATCTTACACAATCAGGGATTAATCTGTCTAAAGCCCAATCTCCGCCGCCAATTACGTTACCTGCTCTTGCCGTAGCCATTGCATAAGCACTTTCACTCTGTAAAAATGAACGTCTGAAAGATGATGACATAATCTCAACACATCCCTTGGACGATGAATACATATCATACCCGCCCATAGGTTCATCTTCTTTATACCCTCTGTTTATCTCTTTATTTTCATAACATTTGTCAGTGGTAACATTTACAAATGCTTTTACAGAAGGAGTTTTTTGTGCAGCTATCAATAAATTTAAAGTACCTATAACGTTTGTTTGATATGTCAATAAAGGTTCAGAATAAGATAATCTTACCAGGGGCTGAGCAGCCAAATGAAAAATTATATCGGGCTGAAATTCCAATATTGTTTTTTCAAGTTTACCGGTATCCAAAATATTTCCGATAACAGATTTATATATTCTGTTTCCAATATTCAACTCTTTGAACATTGACGGGTTAGTATTAGGCTCTAAAGAATATCCACAGACTTCCGCTCCTAATGACGTCAGCCACAAAGCAAGCCAACTTCCTTTAAAACCTGTATGTCCGGTTAAGAAGACTTTTTTACCTTTATAAATATTATTATACATTTACTACCTCTTTACTATTTAACCATTTTGCCCAAGGAGCGTTTTCCTGCTCCCACATAGCAGTCAAATCAATCTTATCCTTAAGTGTATCCATCGGTTTCCAGAAACCGTCATGTTTATAAGCACACAATTGACCATCTTCGGCAAGTTTTTCCAAAGGTTCGCGTTCAAAAATAACTTTATTATGAGAGCCGTCAATATAATCAAATATTTCAGGTTCACAAACAAAGAAGCCTCCGTTAACCCAAGCCCCATCGCCCTTCGGTTTTTCTTTAAATGACATAACATCATTTGAAGATGAAAGATTTAAGGCACCAAATTTTCCTGAAGGCTGAACAGCCGTCATAGTAAGATACTTGCCTTTTGATTCATGATATTTAATAAGTTCTCGGATATTTACATCCGAAACACCATCACCGTAAGTCAACATAAACCTTTCATTTCCGATATATTTCTGGGCTTTTTTGATACGGCTGCCAGTCATGGTATCCAAGCCTGTATATAGCATTGTAACCTTCCATGGTTCAGTTTGAATTCTATGGATATCAACAGTATTGTTTAACATGTCCACTGTTATATCAGAATATTGCTGATAATAATGAACAAAATAGTCCTTAATAACATGAGATTTATAACCCGTTAATATAATAAAATCATTAAACCCGTAATAAGAGTAAGATTTCATAATATGCCATAATATAGGCTTACCGCCAATGGCAACCATTGGCTTTGGTATCAATTTTGTTTCTTCCGATAATCTTGTTCCCAAACCTCCTGCAAGTATTACAACCTTCATTAACATACTCCTTTTATATTTTTATTAATTCGAAACAGCTTAGTTTTTATAAAGTAGAAAAGTCTTAAATCAAAGTTTATAGTTAGTAAATTTTTCTCTTTATCAAAACACTCTTTTTTACTTACGAATACAACCCTGTACAACGAATAAAAAAGAATAACGTTTAATATAAACCTTAATTTTTCCCATGGACTTAGCACTGCAAAAACACATAAATAATTATATAAATTTTTTTCTGAGTCTTTAGGTTTCCAGAAGAATAGTTTTGCAGAATTTAATTCCGTCAAAAAACGATTATGAGAAATAATATAATTTCGGATTTTCTTATTCTTTATTAAATATAAAGAATTGGCATACCCGCTAATCCAATTCATTCCTTTTTGCAGAGGATGTATAGACTCATCCAGCCCTCTTGTGTAAGTATAACAGCCATCTTCATCTCTGTTATCTCCAACCAGCACAACTGCATTATCAACGACAGATATTTGTTTCTTTTCATTTACCAACTTTGCTGCTAAGGCAAGATGCGGAAACATATTAGCTATGTTAAATTCCATATTTGCCATAACAGTATCGTTAATATTTGCTGTTTTATAAATTACACCCGGTAAAAAAGTCATCTGATCAAATAATTGTGCTATATCATATTTAGGACATTCGTATGTGGCTACAACAATTGCATCTGCATCATTTTCTATAAATCTTTCAACTTCTCCCCAGTTATTCCAGCAAAAATCATCATTATCAGCCAGTATCCAGACATAATCTTTGCTTGCGCCATAAAAAGCCTTCACTATATTAGCATTTCCGCCAATATTATATTTATTTTTTTTATAACTTAAATTACTGTTTAATCCCTGCCACTTATGAACAACATCAGCTGTCATATCTGTAGAATTGTTATCAATTACCGTTATTGAAAAATCTTTTACAGGAGAATTTTCGGCAAAAATTTGACTTAAAGTTCTGTCAAGTTTTTTTGCTCTGTTAAATGTGATTATAAAAATCTCAAGTTTTTCAGAAATCGTCCTATCTACCAAATGACACCTCTTTATAAGAATAATTCCCTGCATTTCCGTAACAAAGTGGAAGAAATGTCTAAGGAAAATTTGTCATTTGCTATATTTTTCTTTAAATAAAACTCTTTTATATTTATTAACGGAGAAATAGTTGTCATGCCAAAATTTTCCATATTCTCAGAGAAGCTGTATCCCTAAACCTGCAGCATTATAATTTAACATAAATTAAATGCATGTTAAATTATTATTCCTAAATGCTAGAAATAATAGTAACACAAAGAAGCAAATTCTTCTCAACATGGAAAATTTTGTTGAATTTTTCTTAATATTTCATGTAAAACTATAACCGTAAATTGTGATTTACAGGAAGTTATAGCTAATTTAACATTTATATAAAAATGTTAAATTAAGATTTACATTAAAGTATTTATAAAATCGTTTTTACTAAATAGCCGATGTTTCTCCTTTCAATCGTCTGGCAATACGGATTTTTTCATGCCAAATTGCCTGTTTTTCTTTATATCTTTGCTTTGTTTTACCGAATACAAAATTTTTCAAAATTTTGTATTTTAAATATTTACGATAATTTTTTTTGTAATTTATTGCATATTGCAATTCATTTGGCGAAATATTTTTTTTATTTTTAAGTTCAATATATTTTGCTTCCAAATCAATAAATTTAAAATTTATATTCTGAATAATTGCATCTTCAGGTTTTACTTTTGATAAGTCTTTAGGTGATTCAAGTGCATTTTTGAACCATTTTAAAGACTTTTGTTTTTCTTTTTCCAAAATTGAATTAACCCTCTCCCAGTCAATAGGCTCAAACAAATTTTTAAACTTATCAACATCTTGAATTGAACGTAAAATTCTGTTTTGAAGATTTAGCATACCTAATAAAGAATCAAACCTTGATGTATCCAAACCATACGGAGTAAAAATTAAAAATGGAACCTTAAAAATTATTGCAAAACAACAAGCATGATATGAATTTGTTATTAACAACTTACAATCTTTTATTTTACATAACCAGTCTTCTATATCTATACTATCCAATTCACTTTGATCCAAAGTTTGAATATTAACATCAGATAACATACTCATTACCTGCTTGTAAGCTTCATCATCCTCTTTTACACCAATGCTATAATTGAACACATAATCTTCTTTTTTATTAAAGTCATTTTGTTTACATAATTGAGCATAATCATCTTCTTTTAAAAGTAAAGTAGGATCTAAAACTTGTTCAGCATTTATCCCTAAACCTTTTAATATCTCAACCCCGCTTGTTTCCCGAACAGAACAATAATCAATCTTTTGTAACCAATATCTTATTACTTGTTTATCTTCGTCATTGATTATTAAATTCTTATTTCCAAAACTTGGAGCATAGGAAATCTTTTTTTTATTTTCATTTATAAAACTACCGCAGTAAATTTCCCGTGGAGTAAGTTCTTCCCACCAATTTCCCCATATACAATCAGAACCGAGTATTACACTATCTGATAATTCATTACATTGAAAGAGAGATTCAAGTGAATTATATTCTTTTGTAATTTGCAAATATTTTTCTGCAAACCTTTCAACAAAACAATTTTTACTTTGATTTGGAGCTAAATACTTTTTGAAGTTTATTAATGCACTGGTATAACCAAAAGATTTTATAATCTGCTGTAAAGCCCAAGCCAATAGAACTCCACCCATATTTTGAAAAGGCCAAAAGTTCAAAATTAGAGTATCATATTGATTTCGATTACAATATTCCGTAATTTCTTTCAAAGTTTTTCCTTCATTCATTAATCTAAAAAATGCTTGCCTGTTTGGATGCTGTTTCAGCGGAGTTTTTAATGTAATATTGTAATAAGAGGCATATTCTAACGGAACTTGCCTGCAAAGCTGACAAATATTTTGAATGTTATTAAATATATCGTGGCCTTTTTTACTATTAAGAAGTATCACTGAAGTTCCTTTATTATCATTTAAACTTTTATCAAATCTCTCTATTGCCCAGAAATCACCTATTGTAATATCTGCTTCCCGTTGAGTTGACGTAAATGGACAGGTTCCGCAACTCGGACGCAAACACATGTTTTTAAGGAATGCCTGCAGGTATGCATTCTGCGAAATTGCCCCCCCCCCCGAAGTAAGTTTTACCATCGGCTGTTGTTGTAGTAATATGTACAGTCCAACCTGCTTTTTTATCTCTGAATGTACAATTTGCAAAAACATCATCTTTCTGCAAAGTTTCCTTCAGATACACATCAAAAACTTTTTGCGGAGGAACACCATGACAAATCAAATCAACAGTATACAATTTGTCATAATTTTTACCCAAAAAGTTGTATAAACCCGCAACCTGACATGGAGTTCCCGTAAATAATACAAATTTATCCAGCTTTAACAAATCCTTAATTTGAGAATAAACCGTGTTTGTGTCTGATTGAACATATTTAGAGCCGCGGAGTTTATACATATCTTCTTTTTTATCAATAATGATATGCCGCACATTCTGACCGACAAATGCAGCACCACACACATATCCGCCTTTTTCCAAAATATAATTTGCAATCAGAGTAAATGCACCGCCTGAAGAGCTCACAAATCTTGTTTCATCATCAGCCATAACAGCATAACAATCGGGATTTTTACCGTTGTTGTTATATGTCTCAGATTTTTCCAATGACGGACATGAGTTCTTACAAAGACCGCAACTCGTACATTTTGAGCTATCAATTACCGGATAAAAGAATCCCTCTCCATCTTCTTGCATCGTAATTGCTTTAACAGGACAAATATTGTAACAGGCTCTGCATCCAAAACATTTATTCTTTTCTTCAGTAACACAATTAATATTATTCACGTTCTATCTCTCCAACCTTCAGGGCAGGATTTCCCTGCATATAGCAATTATCTTTACAGCCTTTATAAACAGCACTTATTGGCGCAATTTTATTATTATCGCCGATTTCTGCATTCGGGAAAATCACACTGGCAGTGCCGATTCTATTACCGTTACCAATCTTAGCTCCTCCAAGAACTTGAGTTTTACCGCCGAAAAAGTTAAAATCCCCTATTTGGGCATCATGTCCTATAACAATATCACCATTAAACACATTTCCATTTCCTATTTTCACATTTGGACCAGGTGTAAATGGAGCAACAAATACATTTGCCTCGCCGATTTCTACTGAAGGATTGATATAGACATAAGGAGCAATAAGATTAAACATATTTACCCCACGGCTTTTCAATTCACTATATATTTTTTTTCTCAGTTCCGGGTACCCGGCTCCAATTATTACATATTCATTAATATTGAATTTATGTTCTGAAACTTCACCAAGATAAAAATCCTGTAAATTTAAATAATCTACAGTATGCCCGTAGCCGCCATGTCCCAGAAAACCGGCAAACTGTATTTCGGGATTAGCCTCACTCATCCACAAAAGATATAAATAACATTCTCTGGCAAAGCCATTTCCACCTACAATATAAACCTTTTGCATTACATAACCCCGCAATCTATAATATAATTTTGGGAAGCAATCCATTTTGCCCTATCTGATAATAGGAAGACAATCATATTTGCCACATCTTCTACATCTCCATAGCCCATTGGATAAATTTTTTCCTTATCTTTCATAAATTCCGCAGCGTCATTCAAAACCATCGGAGTTTTTATATCGGACGGGGAAACACAATTAAACCTAATTTTATAAGGTGCACATTCTTTCGCTATAGCCTTAATTGAACTTGACAGTGCCGCTTTTGCACCTGAATATGTTATCATTCCTCTGGAACAAGATATGCTTGATAAAGAGCTGATAAATACTGCAGAAGCCCCTGCACCATTGTTAATTCTTCTATCAGCAAAGCCCTTAGCCATCATTATTGGTGCAAAATAATTTATATCAAATAACTTTTTCATTTCATGGCTTGTTAGCAATTGCAATGGCTTAACTTCTACTATACCGGCACAATAAGCCAAACCTTGAAACTTCCCATATTTATTTTTAAGTTCCTTCATATATGCAGGTAAACCATCAATATCCTCGGTCAAATCCTTTATTTCAAGATACATATTTTCAGGATATTTGCATTTTGCCTTCATAGCATTTAAACGTTCAGCATTTCGTGCAATGCCGACTACCGTTGCGCCGAGTTCATTAAGGAGAAGGGCTGTACCTTCTCCGAGACCTGAGCTTGCGCCTGTTACTATAAATATTTGCTCCTTATTAAAACTAATCATTTATATTTTCTCCTGCAAGTTTAATCAAATCAGAAACTGTTTTAAGTGCTCCAAGCTGATTTAAACCAATTTTGATTTTAAAATTCTTGTCATAATAAGCCATAACCGCCATTTTGGATAAGGAATCCCACTCATCATAATCTTCTAATTTATCATTTTCATTACAGGACTCTTCTCTTTGCAAAATATCTTCCAAAGCTACTAAAAATTCATCTTTTTTCATTTTATTCTCCTTCATTTTATTCTCCTTCATTTTTTTCTAAATTATTATTCTGATTCGGCTATTTTATGTTTCCAATAGTTTATAATTTCTTCTCGTGTCGGATGATCAGCCGGCTTCTTATAATCACAAACACCAGACAGATAACAATCTTTCAGATGTAAAACTGCACTTGCGCAAGCAAGCCCATTTCCAAAACCCGAACATAGACATAACTCATCACCACCATTAATGATATTTTCCTTTAAGTTATCATTAATTGATACTGGTATTGAAACAATAGAAGAATTTCCATAGTTTTCAAAAGTATGCGTTGGAGTTTTTTCCAACGGGAATTGAATAGCATTAGAAACCGCCTGAACAATTTGTTTATTTGCCTGATGACACATAAAATGCGTTATATCTTCTTTTTTTAATTTAAAATTATCAAATAATTCATTAATATTCTTTGGTACATGGTTTATAGTAAAGTTGAAAACAGCTAAACCATCCATAAAAACAGAACTCAACGTTGTTAATCTGCCGCTTTTTGTCTTTATCGGAGTATATAAATCTTTATTTATATCTACTTTGCAATTAGCATGTTGTTTTTTATATGGCAATCTAAAACCCGATGCAGGTGTAATAATTGCCTCATACCCGCTGCTATCAACTGTTATGTTGTAATAAGAATTTACTATTTTATCAGAATAATCAATCAACGTTGCACATCCGGCATCCCCAAAAACTGGAGCCGAAACTCTATCACCTAAATCAATACCTACAGACGGTGTATCTGCTGCCAATAATAAAACTTTTTTACAAGAGCCAGATTCTATAAGAGCAGAAGACACCCATAAGCCATATATCCAGCCTGGACAACCCTGTCTTATATCAAATGCAATACATTTTGCCGGTAAACCAAGTTTATTATGAATATAAAAAGAATTTGCAGGCGCTGAATGGTCAGAACGCTGTACGACAAAAATTAAGGCATCAATAGAATTTTTATCTATATCCATTTGTTGAATTAGTCTCTCTGCAGCTTGAATGGCTAAATCCGAAGCGGTTACATCTTCATCAACTATTCTTCTTTTCCAGAAGCCGACCATTTTACGCATACGATCAATCTTTTTTATATTGTTATCATAATATTGCGCCTCATCATAAATATTAATTTCTTTGGGCGGCACTACTGTACTTATTCCGGTTATTTTCACATGCTCAAACTTGGATAAAACCATCACATCTCCTTTTCTCGTCTCACTTCCATACATATTCTTTTTCCCTTCCATAAAGGAAGAGTAAATTCAAATAATATCTTTGAATTTATTTTTCTGTTTATTTTCTTTAAATATTTATCCAACAAATCATTGTAAATTTTTTCCAGCCGTTTTTTCTTGACAAAATACTTTATACGAAATGTCTCATTCCATGAGACATAAATTTTTTTCTTAAAGAAGTCTAAAAACATTGAATTATACTTGTAATCAAAACATTTGTTTATTTCATTAATTACATTGGCACTCATATAATGCTGGGTACCACTATCCTTAGATGAATACACTCCGTTATAACTGAAGTTGTAAACTGACATAACTCGGTCAATATAGTACATTTTTCCGAAATGTAAAAACCAAAACATTGAAGCAATGTCATAACAAACCATTATAGGATTTTTAACCTGCTCTAAATGTAAACAGGATGTTCTATACATTCTTGAAGAATAATGAGGTTCAATATACTGATTACGGCAAATTTTTTTAGGGAAACTGAATTTTCCCGATTTAACTTTCTTGTTTATAAATAAAGTATTATTTTTAGGGTTCAACTCATCATTAGGATATCTTCTATATGAATTATGACTGCAAAATGAACAATCCTCGTTATTCTCCAGAATATCTGCCTGCGTTTGAAGTTTAGTTTCATCACACCAATAATCATCACCTTCAAGTGTTGCATAATACTTTGTGTCGATACTTTTTAATGCCTGAAATACATTCTGGATACCGCCAAGATTAAATTCTCTTATTACTGGAACAATTTTTTCCGGATATTTACGAGCATACATACGAACCAGCTCACTTGTCCCGTCAGTAGACGCATCGTCCAAAACCATAATTTTAAAATTAAAATCTGTCTTTTGTTCCAAAATGCTTTCTATAGCCTTTTCAAATGTAGAAACATGATTATAAGTTACAAGCAGAACCGTTACCAGAGGTTTATTATTCATAAAACCTCCTTTATAAGTTTAGCTATTTCTGCAACTTTTTCGCTTTTCAAATCTGAATATAAAGGTAAACAGGCTATTCTAGAACATATATCCTCAGAAACAGGGCAAGGCTGATATTCATCCAGATATGGAAGTTTATTTAAACTCGGATAAAAATATCGTCTTGGGAAAATATTATTTTTATTCAAAATTTCAAGCACTCTCAAAAGCTGAACTTCATCTTTAAAAATTACAGGATAATATGCATAGTTATAATTTAATTCTTTTTGCTTTTCCGGTCTTTGGACAAAATGTCCCAACAATTCATCATATAAATCACACACTCTTTTACGTTCTTTTATAATTTCCTCCACATACGGAAGATTACTCAACCCCATCGCAGCATGAAATTCTGATTGTTTAGCATTTATTCCAAGGCAATAATGCTTGTCTCCATTATGACCAAATCTTTTAATCAGTTCCAACTTATCAGATATGGACTTATCCTTAACAATACATCCACCGCCTTCTATAGTATGGAAAAGTTTTGTAGCATGAAAACTACATGTAGATATATCCCCAAAATTTAGCAATGACATCGCCCCCCCCCCGATAGACGAGCCAAAACAATGAGCAGCATCATATATAACTTTTAGATTGTGCCTATCTGCTATTTTTTGAATACCTTTTACATCACATGCATAACCAAAAATATGAACAGGCATAATAGCTTTTGTTTTTGATGTAATTTTTTCTTCAATTTTAGCTATATCAATTGTAAAATTTGCCGGCTCAATATCTACAAATACAGGTTTGCATCTTTCCCACAAAATTGCAGAAACTGTTGCTACATAAGAAAATGGTGTAGTTATTATTTCGCCATCACAAATATCAAGAGCTTTTAACGCCAACTGCAAAGCAATTGTTCCATTAGTAACAAAATGAAAATTATTAAGATGCAATTTTTCACAAATTTGATTTTCTAATTTTTTTAATAAGGGGCCTTGATTTGTCAACAAACCGTTATTATAAATTTGCTTCACATAGTATATATATTCATCCAATGGAGGAATAAAAGATTTTGTAACATTAACTTTCTCTTTTAGCACAGTGGGCATAAACAACTTCCTAAAATCTATCTATTTACATTCACTGAAAAGTCTATAACTAAACCTATTCATATATTTTTATCAATAATTATGTGTATGTCTAAAGTTAATCATAAAAACATAAACATGTACAACAAATTATTAAGTTTTATATACATATACATATAATAATGTATAAAAAAAAATTCGTAATTATTCCTTGGCATACACAAAACTAGAACAAATTTGTCATTCTTAGCCTATAATAAGAGCTTCTTCGTGCTGTGCCCTCAGAATGACAGTTAGGCGAATAATCGCACTAATGTTATGCACGCTAGGGGATAATTGTAAAAAAATTAATAAAAAATATCTAGCCCCCCCCTCCCCAAAAAAGTTAGCTAAAATCATAATTTTTAAAACTGTAAATGAACAGTTAGTTTGATTTCTTTTAACAGACAGTTTGATTATTTTAGGCAACTTGGAGTATCAAATTTTTATGAGTTTATGTTAATATGCTCTCTAAGAAATGGGAAGTTATAATGATT
>CALUVX010000122.1 GCA_944324295.1 Candidatus Gastranaerophilales bacterium | reverse complement strand
TGTTTATCAAACTTTTTATATTGAGGGTTGTTTTGCAGGTTTAATTTAAACCGTTCATAAAATTCATTAAATAATACCGGATCATCTTTAACTTTAATCATTTTGTTAAAATCAAATTGAATAAATTCAGGACAACTTCTGAAATATTCGTTTAAGGGAACTAAGCCTGCAAAATTTCTATTTAATTTTTTAAGTAGTAATTCTTCTAACTCCTGAGTGGAAAAATTGGTATCTTCATCTTCTAAATCTAACAGCCATTTCATAGTGTAAATTTTTTCTTGTTGGTTTTCAATATTTTTATTACCTATATTTAATACCGGATTGCCTACCATATTAACCACCTTTCCAATTTATTTATTAAAGAATTTAAATTATTATATTTGTATATAATTCAAACTCTCTGTTATAATTTTTAATAATAGAGAGATATCTTCATATTTGCAATTACCCGACTCGGCTATTTAACTAATTATTAGTTAGTGTTGACTAACGTATAGTCTATCGTTATAAATTATGCATTAGTTATAATTTTAATAATATGGAATTGAAAAATTTATTCGGGAAAAGACTAAAGAAAATAAGAGAAGCAAAAGGATTGACACAACAAGAATTAGCGGAAGTATGTTATTTACAGACTAATTCAATTACTTTAATAGAGATAGGTTAAAGAGCCGCATCATTCTCATCAATAGAACTTCTCGCTGAAAAATTAGGGGTAAGTTATTCAGAACTATTTAATTTTGACTGCGAAGATGGGCTTGAACCTTCCAAACAAAATCTTTTAGATTATTTGAATACTGAATTAAAAGATTTAGACGAAACTCTTTTACAGCACATGATAAAGTATTCTAAATTAGTAAAAGAGCTTTATACCTCAAAAGAATAATCTTTTAAGACTTCTTCTCATTTTTAAAACATTGAACTAACTTGAACGCGATTTCTCTGTCTTTATAATCAAGATCTTTGAATGCTTCCGAGGCTAAAAATAATAACTGCTTATCCTGTATATCGTATGTATTTTCGTCAAATGTGAATATATATGAAAGCGGAATTTCAAGGGCTATTGCGATTTTAATCATTACATTAAAAGACGGATTATTAATCCCGATTTCAATACAAGACAAAGTTTGAGAAGCTATACCTGCAAAATGAGCCAGTTCTCTTTGAGTAAGACCTTTGGCTTTTCTGTATTTTGCAATATTTGCCCCGATTTTCTTTTTATAATCGCTGACACTTGGGGAGTCTGTCATTTTCTAGTCTCCAAATGAGCATCTATAACTCTGACATAGAATTGCAAATCATTTAAGGATGCTTTGTCTAACTTTTTATCAATGTAAGCTCTTAATTCATCTCTAGTTTTGATGTAATCAAAATCAAATAAATCTTTAATATTACAATCTAGTGCTTCAACAAATTTTTCGATATTTTCTTTTTGAGGAAATCTTGAGCCGTTTTCAATTCTTGAAATACTAGTTATTTCAAGGTCAACCATTTCAGCTAATTGAGCTTGAGTAAGTCCTTTAGCTTTTCTAATTTCTTGCAGTCTAATACCAAAATCTTTAGTAATGTCCATATTACTGACATTATAGGTTCAATTTTCATATTTCATAATAGCCAGGTAAGTGTTAATTTTATCTCAATATTATAATTCATGGTAAACTTAATATTAAAAAAGGGACATTTTTGTAACATCTGAAAGGTTAAGCATGAAAAAATATACCTACTTCATAATTGTTTTTTTATCCTTGCAGGAATAGTGCTCAGTTACAACAAATATAATCAGTATGCCACGCAAAAAGTAAATCTTGTAAGGGTTCTTGATGGCGATACAGTAGTCGTGTCCAATTTTTTACATCAGGAAATTCACGTCCGACTTGTTGGTTTAGATTGTTGTGAGACAACAGTTATAAATAGGGCATATAAACAGGCTTACGAAAAGAAAATATCAATAGATGAGGTTATAGAAAGAGGAAAAGAATCAACAGACATTTTAAACAGATTTTTAGCAGAAAATAAAGGGCAATTAGTTCTTAAAGCTCAAGGGTTGGATAAATATAACAGAACTTTAGGCATTATTTATGCAGGTAAGACAAATATAAATGATTATATGGTCGAAAAAGGGAAATGTTCAATATTTCTATATAATGAATAATTTTATGCTAAAATCAGCATGAAGTATGGAAGAGAATAAATTTCAAAGTCAATATTCTGCATTAATAGAAGCAAAGCGTCTTGAAGATATGTCAAAAGACAAAAATTTGTTGCCTGTTTATGCCTCATCGACTGCAAAGATTTTGCCATATCAGATAGCGGCTGCACGTTTTGCATTAAGGTCAGACTTTTTAAAAGGTTGTATTCTCTGCGACGAGGGTTCTCTTGGTAAAACTTATGAGGCATTGCTTGTTGCAGGACAAAAGTGGTATGAGGGAAAGGAAAACATTTTGGTTGTTCTTCCGCCAAATCTTGTACCCCAATGGAAACGTAAACTTGACACAGATTTTACGCTTCCTTATGTTTTTTGGAATAATACAAAAAATATACCTGATGAAGACGGATTAATCCTAACCACATACGATTGTGCTGTTCATCACGCCGATAAAATCAAAGAACGAGATTGGGATTTGGTAATTTTTGATGAGGCGGATGTACTTGCAAATTACACTAAAGACACGACAGTCATATTAAAAAATGCAGTACGCGAGGCATACAAGTTACTTTTAACACCGACACCTATAACAAAAGATATACGGGATATTTACGGGCTAATTCATTTTATAGATGAAAGTATTTTGCCGGATGTAGATTGGTTTTACAAACGATATTTCAGAAAGCCCGAAAATTACCCTGAATTAACATGCTGGGTTTCGCAATTCTGTTTCAGAACACTGAAAGCACAGGCGGCAGAATATGTAAACTTTTCGCGTAGATTGCCGATTACTGTGGACTATCCGCTTATACAGGAGGAAAAAGAATTATATAAATTAATTTCAACATATATAACTTCTGATGATAAAGCTGCCTATCCTGAAATAGATGAGTACAACCTTAACCTGTTGTTTTTCAAAACACTTTCATCTTCACCGCAGGCGTTTGTCAACATGCTTACACCTGCAATTCAAAGAACTTATGGACTTGAAAAAGCTGCTCTGCTGCATATTCAAAAACTTGCATCAGAGATAAAAATTAATTCAAAAACCACACAGCTTTTAAAGATATTAAAAACAGTTTTTAATCACTTAAAATTAATGAAAGTTAATCAAAAAGCGATTGTCTTTGTAGATAATAACACAACGCTTGATAACCTTTATATGATTTTCAGACAAAACGGATATAACACCCTTAAATACAAAGATAATGACACTCTTGAACAATTCAGAAACAATGAAGATATGCAAATCCTTGTAACAACGGATACAGCGGCAAAAGGACTGGATATAGAATACTGTCCTGTAGTTGTGAATTACGATATGATTTATAATTCAATTCAAATGGAGCAGAGGATTTGCAGGTGCCACAGACAGGGACAGAATTCTGATGTGCTGGTTATTAATCTCTTAAGCCATGAGAATTTTGCCGATGTCAGAATGCTGGAACTTATAAACAAGCGGACTTTGCAGTTTAATGGGATTTTCGGGATGTCGGATGATATAGTGGGCAATTTTGATGTAAAGATAAAAGAAGTCCTAAAAGATTTCAGACACAGAGATGAAGTTGCTCAGGCATTCAAGGAAAATCTTTCTACCCACCGTAAGGAAAACGAACAGCTTGTTGAGAATTCAGAAGATATTCTGTTTACGACATTTACAAAATCTATTGCCGATAAAGTAAGCGTTACCCCTGCATATATTGAGGAAAAAGCCGCAGAACTCAATGCCGAATTGTGGGAACTTGTGAAATATTACTTTGAAACAATAAAGCCCGGCTGGTACGAAATAGATGATGAAAATAAAACATTGACACTTGTTGAAGGTTACAAACGACCTTATTTATTTTCGTTTAACGATAACGGACGAATGAAAAATTATGAAGGTTATAAAAGATATGGATTAGGCAAGGATTTCAAACCTCAAACAGGCAGAATAAGTTTTACATCTGTTTTTGCAAAAGGAATTTTGAGAGAAATTGATACAAATATTCCGCCCGAGGCTAAAATTTATGTAAATGCTGACATTGAGTCATGTGAGATTGGATTTTATAACGTTGCTATAACCTCTAAGGATGTGTCGTCAAGCCGTTGTTTATTAATCGGACAGACAACAAGCGGGAAGATTTTGTCGGATGAAAAGTGCAGGGAACTGTTAAGTTTGCCTGTAATTGAAATAGAAGAACGAACAAACCTTGAAAAGATAAGGCTTGGCAGTTTACTTGAAGATTTTGGGAATTTGGATGAAAAAATATCTAAAGATGAAATAATAAAAGAGTATATAAAAAGT
Organism: Candidatus Gastranaerophilales bacterium; assembly: GCA_944324295.1. Classification (GTDB taxonomy): domain Bacteria; phylum Cyanobacteriota; class Vampirovibrionia; order Gastranaerophilales; family Gastranaerophilaceae; genus Stercorousia. Next base: position 1,229 of record CALUVX010000122.1, on the reverse strand, counting down.
CTGGAAGGCTCATTTGCCTTTGAGGTTGAAAAAATAAAACTCCTTGCAGGCAGAAAGAAAACACAGCTTGAGACGGATTTGAACGACATTAAAACAGAGATAAAAGATTTGAAAAAACAGGCTTGTGCAAACAAACTTGATGAGCTGAAAACAACAAAACGGATTAAAGTTTTGGAAAAAGAACTTTTGCAGCGAGAAGAAAAACTATTTTACGATAAAGCACAGATTGATGTTGAAACCGAAAAAGAAATAGCTGATTTGACGGATGATTATAATTTTAATGTACTAATGAGCCCGCATTTCAAAGTGCAAATTTTCAGTACAAATAAAGAAAAGCAACCCGAACCGGAGTTAGAGGAACTTGTTTTGGAAGATTCAAATAACAGATATTGCATTAAGCCTCAATGGTAATTTTTGTGGTAAGATTAACTCAACAGGGAAATAACTAATAGGAATTTATATGGTGGATATTGAAAGAGTTTCGTCACAAAGTATGGATATAGAAAAAGCAGACCTTGAAAAGTTAAGAGCGGTATTTCCTCAGTGTTTTTCAGAGGGGAAATTGGATATTAGTAAACTTTTAGCATTGTTCGGGCAATATGATGATAACGACTTTGAAAAATACAAGTTTGAGTGGAAGGGTAAATCTGAATGCTACCGTATAGCGGGAAAACGTTCAACAGGTACGCTAAGACCATGTATTGAAGAAAGTGTAAATTTTGACACAACAAACAATATCTATATCGAGGGTGATAACCTTGAAGTCCTGAAACTTTTGCAGTCATCTTATTACAATAAGGTTAAGATGATTTATATCGACCCACCGTATAATACAGGGAATGACTTTGTTTATGAAGATGACTTCAAAGACCCAATGGCAAAGTATAAAGAAGTAACGCAACAGACAACAAAGTCAAACCCTGAAACAATGGGGCGTTTTCACACCAACTGGCTGAATATGATGTACCCAAGGTTGCGATTGGCAGCAAATCTTTTGCGGGATGACGGGGTGATTTTTATTTCCATTGATGAAAATGAAGTAACAAATTTAAAAAAAATTTGTAATGAAGTTTTTGGAGAAGAAGATTATATAGGCTCGTTCATATGGAGAAAAAAGGACGGCGGTGGACAAGCAAAAGAATATTTTGTAATTGAACATGAGTTCATAGTAGTTTATCGCAAAAGTCAACAACTTGTATGGTATGACAAAGAAGAAGCTCGAGATGTTG
>CALUVX010000121.1 GCA_944324295.1 Candidatus Gastranaerophilales bacterium | reverse complement strand
AGTTCATCATCAACAGGCGCAATAATATAACCGTCAGTATTATTATTAATTTTACTGAGATTACCAGCTTTGTCAGGCGTGCCGTATAATCTGCGGGAAATATTATCATAGTCAATATCGCCTTTTAAGATTTTTTTAAACATAAATCACAATCTTTCGGCCTTTTTTTAAAAAGAAAAAATCATCACCTTCAAAATTATTCGTTTTATTTACATATTCAATTGCAGCATCCGGATCTGATTTGAACATATCAGGATAGTATTCAAAAGCAATCATTAAAGGATTTGAATGCTCTTTTAAACATACTATTTTTTCAACTTTTAAATCGTCTATTTTATCAATTATTGACCCGATAGTCTGATTTACGATTTCTGTTGTATCAATCTCCGTTATTACGGTATCTTCAAGATTTTCATTAATAATTTGCTCAACTTCCTGAGATTGCTCGATATAATTATCGTTAATATCCTGAATATCTTCCGCTGCATTTATCGCATCTTTTCTTAACTCAAAACTGCTGTCATTTACAGCATCACAGCCTGATATTATGGTTGATTTTAAAAACAAATCATCTGCAGTATATTCTGATTTTGATACATTACCTGAAGATGAAGGCAAAAAATCAGTTATCAAATCAGATATTGAGCTTATAACATCCGTTACGGTATCATAGGCTGAAAATCCTTTTTTTAACAAAATACCGATTTGAGTTGACATAACAAGCGGGTTATTTAAAATATTTTGAGATTTAATATCCTCTAAAATACCGATAAAATCAGAATTCTGTATATCAGTGAACTTATTGGCGATTTTGTCAAGATTGTCAGACCAACGTGAAGCAAAAGACTGAGCATCAGGAATTGTTCCTACGGCATCAGAAAAGCTTTCTGATAAAGTTTCCTGCATTTGAGATATATTTTTCTTTAATGCGGTTGATTTTGTTGCCTTTGCAACAGGATAAAATGTTCCGCCGCATTGATGAAATGATAAATTTACCTCCGTCAAAGAAGCTCTTTCGACAGTATCCTGCTCGATATCAATATCAAGAGCCTGTACGGTCATTATATTACCGTACGGAAGCTGCAATTTACTTTTTCCGTGCTCACAATATGCCGCTTCAAAATTATTCGCATCAATATCATGATTATCACCGAAAAAATAGATCTTTAAAGAAAAATCACGACCGGAAACACCGAGATCCTGAAATGTATCATCTGACATATTTACAGTCTTGTATGATGTACGATTGTTTTTCTTGCCATAACTGCGCGTCGGATTATTTTTAACTTCTCCCTTACGTTTTCGTGAAAATTTTATCTTGCCGTCAGTATCAAGAATAAATTTTTTGCCTGAAGGCGACGTCCATATAACCTGTTTTTGTCTGTCTGAATAACTCATTATTGCTTGCGTTTTCCTCTAAGCTTTACTTTAAACTCCCTGCCGTCAGAACTCTTTGCATTAACAACTTTTGCCTCATAACCTTCAGGAGCAATTAATTCAATTTCAAGAACACCGCCGTTATTATCAGTTTTTACAGGACGTTCAATTTCATATTGCCGTTTAAAATATTTTTCAAAGTCAATAACATTATTGATACGGGGACGGGACATCTCCTCAATCATACGAACTGTTCTGTTATTGTTATAAACCTTTGTAGCTGAGGGCAAACGGACAATTTCAGGGCCGCGTTCCCCGACAAGTGCAAGACCGCCTGAAAAATAATTTGTTCCGGAGGCAAGCATAGGAAGTCGGCTTACGGGTGGCTTGCCATTTTTAGTCGCTATTGCATTATATCCGTCAATTATCATATTAAGAGGCGATATAAGTAAATTTAAAAGACCTTTTATAATTGCAACTAATCCCTTAAACAGCCCACTTACAGTTTCTGTTAATCCATTCCAAGCTTGAGTCCAATTCCCGCTGAAAACACCGGTTAAAAAATTTAATATTCCGTCAAATACTTTTAATATATTTGTACTAATATCAAATATACTTTTGAATAAAACAGCAGAAACTTCTAATATTACCGGAATTGTAAGTTTTAAAATTGACCACAAATTTTTAAAAATAGAAAGAATTGTAGGTAAATTCTTTTTAAATGCATTTATGAAAATTGGAGCAAGAGTTGTCCCAAAATATCTAAACCAATAACTTAATTCAGGTAAAATCTCATCTATTAATACAATTTTAAAAGGTGCAAATATTTGCCCCGCTTTATTAAAGATTCTTGATAATGTTCCAAATACTCTTTCAAACGTTGTTTGTATAAGTGGTCCATTATCAACAAGAAGCTGATTTGCTTGTCTTAAAAGTCTTGTATATGTAGGAAGCATTATCATGCCCAAATTGGTTTGAACTTCTTTTAACATTTCAGAAAAAGTTCGCATCTGGTTTGCGGCGTTACCGTCTGTTCTCAAGAAATCTCCCTGTGCATTTGTAGTTTTTGCCATTACATAGGCATACCGCAATTCAACCTTTTCAGCTTCTGTCATATCTTTTATTTTTTTGCGTAACCCCTTACTGCGTGCAAATTCTTCAAGGTTTGCTTGTAACATCATGACGCCAAGATTTTTTAATGTTTCAGTCTCGCCGGTAAATATAGACTTTAATGCCGTTGATGCAACATCATTAGATATATTTTTAAACGATGCCAAATCAGCCCCGAGCTGAGTTAAGGACATTGCCATTTCAGCAGCACGATTTTTCGATAATCCCATACCGGTAGCCATATCTCCGAATAAAGCGGCACTATCCAGTGCTGTCTGTTGTGCAAGTCCCATTGTCTTTGTAGAAGTTTTCGCCCACTCATACAGGTTGGCATTCATCGATCCAAATACAACATCAATTTTGCCGCGTGTTTCCGTCAAATCTGACGCCATATCAAGCCATGATTTTCCTATCGAAGCAATAGTATTGATTGCCGCACCTGCTGCAATACCCATAATCGCATTTTTAACAGTAAATATTTTATCTGTAAGCGAACTAAAACCGTTCCTCAAAGTCCTAAATCCTGAACCGACAGAACGAAAAGCACGGTTAAACGCACCCTGAATACGGGAAGCCTGCTGTTGAAAACTGTTTCCTTTTTCAATCATTGATTTAAAAGCAGGAGTAATCCCGTCATTAGCTTTAAATTTAGTAAAAATTGAAAATGACATAATTATCCTTTCGGGACAGTATTTTTCTTTTTCTCGTATCTATAGGCAAGAGGAGCTTTTTCAAGCACCTCACAAGCCGACAGGTTATCAATATTAGTAATGGTGTCAAATCTTTCAAGCCACAAATAATCAGCCATTGCAAGAATTTTGGCAAGCCTTATTTCAAGAAAAAATCCATACAGCTCATTGCTATTTCAAGATTTAATCCATGCATTTCATTAATAATTGCTTCAGGAACATCACAGACTTGAGAAAGCATTTTAATAGAAGCTTCATAACCGCCCTCTTTCAACTTTCTTGCATTTTTAACCTTGAATTTGTTTTTGTAATACAGTGCATCGCGCTCAAAATCACCGGCTTTTATTAATCTGGTCAGTTTCTGGACAAGACAATTTTTTTCTTCATCGTAAAAAACAAGCCCCGCCATTACTCCCTGCAATAAAAATGCAGAAACTTTTTCTTCATCAGGTGTTTTTTCGCGAACTCCAAAATCAAACATGTCAATTTCTAACTTGTCAGCCATTTCCTCTATATATTTTTCAGCATCGTCTTTAGACATTATCTCTTTTATCTTCATTATTCTCTCCTTTTTAAATGCTGAAACGGTTTAATAATAAACCGTTTCAGCACTATTTCTAACTATGTTTTAATTTGCCGGAATTTGATACAATATCAAAATTATCGGTTATATTTGTTTTTCCGGATACATTT
>CALUVX010000120.1 GCA_944324295.1 Candidatus Gastranaerophilales bacterium | reverse complement strand
TTCTGAAATTGCAAAAGAAAAAATTATGGAAATTAAAACTCTGCTTGATAAAATGCAGAGTTAACTTATATATTTTAATTTGTTTTTATGACAGTAACTTTATATTCTTAAAATTGCAAATTTGCTCTTTTATTTAATATTTTAAATTTTATGTTGCCCAAAATAATCAAACCATGTGGAACAAATAATCAAACCATGTGTTCTTGTAAAAACTTATTGGCAAAAATTATTTTTACAGGGTTTAATACCCTAAAAAGGAGATATTTTTTAATGAAGGTTAAATTTAATACACAAAATTTGAATAACAACCCAAAAGCGGCTTTTGATATATTTAAACAAAAAATAACCAAAAGTATTAGGGAAAAAGAAAATATAGATTTATCAGCCTTTTCAAATGAATTGCACACTCTTGGTGATGTGTTTGAAAAACAAAATAACAAAGTTCTAATGAACAAAGCCTCAAAAAATTTTGCACAACAGCTTGTAAATCTTAAAGAGAATAACCTTGCAGGAATAATATACAGTTTTCTTATAAAATTTAATGAAGGGAATAACGAATTGGTCAAAGAATTTGCAACAAATGCTCTTGCTATCGCCAAAAGATTTCATGACCCTGTACACATTATGGCAAGAACTCGCAATCTTGCAGATATATACCACAAAACAGAACCGGGCAGTCAAAATCATTTAAAAATGCTTTACGAAGAAAAAAGAGCTATTCGCGATGTAATAAAAAATTACGATAACCTTAGTAACCGCCATAAAACTATTAAAACGGGACTTAAGCCTATCAAAAATTATGAACAAATGCTCAGCATAGTGCTTGTGTCAATTGCTAAAATTATAAGAAAAACTGATCCTAAACAAGCGATAGAAGAATTAACGCTGGCACAAAGTATTATATCTAAATATGAAAAAGGAAATTTATCTTACCAGATTGAGCGTTTACTGAAAGAACTAACACGCTCATAGTTTTACATTAAAAAGAAAAGCAATGAAAAAATTCAATTAAAATTTTTCAAAATTGCATTCACCATATAACAACATAATTGTTAAGGGCAAATAATATTACATCTATTGCCAAAATGCATATTCTAAATTTTTTACAGTATGTAGGTTGGGGTAGAAACCCCAACAAATTAAAAATACTCAAATTACTCTTTGATTACTCAGGGGTGAAATCGACTTGTGGAGCAAAGATAAGATAATTTTTTAGAAAAATAAAAATCTTAAGTGACCATTAAAAGAGTAAAGTGAGTAATTTGAAATTGAGATACTCAAACAACTTCCAACCGCCTAAAAGCTGGATTGCTTCGGGCTATTCGCCCTCGAAATGACAGAAAAGCTTCCGACCAAATTACTCAAAAAGTACAACAAATAAGTTCAAGCACGTAAAAACCGTCAAAACTCAAGCCACAAGAAAGTATTAAAAAACTGGGACCGGAGGGATTCGAACCCACGACCAAGGGATTATGAGTCCCCTGCGCTACCGCTGCGCCACAGTCCCGCAAATATTTAGTTTTCATTTATTTCTGTGACGACGGTAGTTCCTACCGTCCCTCTCGAAAACGATACTTAATCGTTTTTTCGGCAAAGTGCCACAGTCCCAAACGGAATATACTTAATTTAGCATTAAAATTATAAAAAATCAAGTGCTATATTTTGGGACTTATTCCACTGTTTATACAAAACAACATCTTAATTATTCTCCCTGAAAGAAATCTAGGGATGGACTCTGAATTCGTTTCAGGGTCTAAATATTGAAATATGCTGAAACAAGTTAGCAAGACACACATATTCGAGTGTAAACTACAGTATAAATCTCTATATTTTTAAAGATTCCGAAACCAATACTTCATTTGCCCCAATTATTTGAGAAGATAAATTTCTCCTTACAACGGAATTTGAAGCAATTACACAGTTTGAAATTTTTACATTTGAAGCTATTACAACATTATCCCATATTATACTATTTTCAATAACCGCGTTTTCTCCAATACTGGAGTATTCCCCGATTACAGAATTTCCTATAAATTTAACAGAATCAGGAATAACAGCAGCTTCTGCAATATAAGAGCCTTCTTTTGTAGAAACTATTGGAGTATGAGAGAATTTACAATCCCCGTTAAATAAATCTTGTGTAGACTGTTTATACTGTTCAATTGTACCAATATCACTCCAGTATTCATCTACAATAAATGTATTAATGGCATGCTCCTGCAATAATTTTGGAAACACATTTTTTGCAAAATCATAAAAGGTATTTTCAGGAATATAATCAAAAATTTTATAATCAAATATATATATTCCGGTATTTATATAATTACTTTTTGCTTCTTCCAAAGACGGTTTTTCCTGAAATTCAGAGATAAATCCTCTTTCATCTGTAACAACAACCCCAAAATGAGATACTTCTTCCAAAGGGATTTGTTTTATTCCTATAGTTGCAATGGCATTTGATTGTCTATGTATTTCAAGCCCCTTTTCTAAATCAGCATTAGAAAGTCCGTCTGCCGATAAAACTAGAAATGGACTTTCATTATCAAAAAAGAATTGACATTTTTTTACACCACCTGCAGTTCCCGATAATATTTCTTCTTTTATATAATTAAAATTTATACCTAAATTGTTATTTCGATATCTTTCTACAATTTTGTCCGCCAGATAATAAGTATTACAAATAACATCACGAACACCTATTGATGCAAGATTTTCAAACAAAATATCCATAACAGGCCTATTAGCTATAGGGACAAGAGGTTTTGGGACAAACTTTGTCAACGGCTCCAATCTTGATCCGACTCCCGCAGACATAACCATAGCTTTAATATTTTCATCACTCATGATACTTAATTTTATAACAAAAAAGAATTTATTGCAAAAAAGAATAAAGAATTTTATAATACATTATTTTATTTATTTTGGTGGATTAATTAATAAAAAGGCTTATTCCGGCTATTTATCGCAATAGTAAGCTTTTATTTTAAAATATTTAATAACTTGAAAGGTATTATAAAATATGATATTATATACGTATTCT
>CALUVX010000119.1 GCA_944324295.1 Candidatus Gastranaerophilales bacterium | reverse complement strand
GGGATAATTTACCTTTTGAGGATGAAAGTTTTGATTTTGTGATTTCATCTCATGTTTTGGAACATTTTTTTGATCCTATTAAAGCATTGAAAGAATGGTATAGGGTAATAAAACCAAACGGATATATTTATATGATAATCCCTCACAAGATGCGAACCTTTGACCGCGATAAAAAAAGAACTTCTTTAGAAGAACTTCTTGACCGGCATAAAGGACGTATAACATGTACAAATCCTCAAATGGACTCTCATTATTCAGTCTGGATAACTGAAGATGTTTTAGAATTATGTAAATATCTTGATTTTAATGTTATAGAATATTATGACAAAGATGATAATGTTGGCAATGGTTTTACAATAATAATTCAAAAGAAAGGTTAGAATAGTGAATATACTTGTTACAGGCGCAAACGGGATGCTCGGGCAGGATTTATGCCCGATATTGGAAGATAACGGATATGAAGTAATTGAAACGGATATCAATAATCTGGATATAACAAATGCAGAAACAGTTAAAACTGTTTTAACGGAAAATAAGCCTGATATTGTTATTCACTGTGCGGCTTATACCAATGTTGATAAGGCGGAGGAGGATTTAAAAACTGCAGAACTTATTAATGTTACTGGAACGGAAAATATTGCAGAAGTTTGCGGAAAATTAGGAAGTACTCTTGTATACATTTCAACGGATTACGTATTTGACGGGACAAAACATGAACCCTACACTCCAAATGACAGAACAAATCCGATAAATAATTATGGTATGACAAAATATGAAGGTGAAGAAGCTGTCAGAAGCCTTTGTGAAAAATATTATATAGCCCGTACAAGCTGGCTTTACGGTCATTACGGTAAAAATTTTGTTGAGACCATGCTGAATTTAGCGGATAAACCTGAAATTAGGGTTGTTGATGACCAGATAGGATGCCCTACATGGACAGTTGAACTTGCCAACGGTATTATAAAACTTCTTTCAAAGCCTTACGGTACATATCATGTCTGTGGTTCTGGCTCTACAAGCTGGTATGGATTTGCAAGAGAAATTTTTGTTCAATCGGGTTTGAATGTAAATCTACTGCCTTGTACGACTGAAGAATTCCCCCGTCTTGCAAGGCGCCCTGAATACAGCGTTATGGAAAATAACGGAATATGCAGAAAGTGGCAGGATGCATTAAAAGATTATCTGAACTTAAGAGTTTGATTATTTTAAAAATATTGCATTAAAATAATTTTTATACTATTATAGAAAGCGGGTAAGCTCCTGTTTACCGCCGCCGTCACAGACTTGTTAAGCAGACTTTAAACGGAAAGGTGGTGATGAAAGGAAATGATATTCTGTATAACAGAAAAAGCACTATGGCTTATCTTTTTGATAATCATAGTGTTTTCATTCATTTTCAAATAGGGAGTTAAGAAAGTTCTAAAGATCTAGTCCCCTTTAGGACTTTTCCCTATATTTATATTATTTCCGATTTTCAGTTTTTTGTCAAGTGTTTCGTATTACTGATTTGTTGTGCAATTTAAACAGATTAATATAAATCTTGCATAATGTCTGTTTTACAAGTATAATAAGGAAAAAAGGAGAATTTATGAAAGGTATTGTATTAGCAGGCGGAGCAGGGACAAGATTACATCCGAGCACTATTGCTGTTTCTAAACAGCTTTTGCCGATTTATGATAAGCCTATGATTTATCATCCGATTTCTGTTTTGATGCTCGCGGGAATCAGAGATATTCTTATCATTTCTACGCCTGTTGATTTGCCGAATTTTAAAAGATTGCTTGGAGATGGCAGTCAATTTGGAGTTCAATTTTCATATAAAGAGCAGCCGTCTCCTGACGGGCTTGCGCAGGCTTTCATTCTCGGAGAAGAATTTATTGGAAAAGATTGTGTTGCATTAATCCTCGGCGATAACATTTTTTACGGCGACGGATTTTCCGGAAAATTGAAAAATGTTGTTAAAAATATTGAAAATAATGGCGGAGCAACTGTTTTTGGCTATTCTGTAAAAGACCCGCAAAGATTTGGCGTTGTAGAATTTGATGAAAACGGAAAGGCCGTTTCTATTGAAGAAAAGCCGCAAAAACCTAAATCTAATTACGCCGTTACGGGGTTATATTTTTATGACAATAGGGTTGTTGAATATGCAAAAAGTTTAACGCCGTCGGCACGTGGAGAATTTGAAATTACGGATTTGAATAATATTTATCTTCAAAATGGAAATTTAAAAGCCGAACTTCTCGGGCGCGGTTTTGCCTGGCTTGATACCGGGACTCATCATTCGCTTTTGCAGGCAAGCCAGTTTGTGCGGACTGTCGAGGAAAATCAGGGGATAAAAATTGCCTGTCTTGAAGAAGTTGCTTACCGTATGGGGTTTGTAACAAAAGAAGATTTGAAAAAAACTGTTTTAAACTACAATAACAATGAGTATTTTAATTACGTAAAAGATATTCTTAACAGGTTGTAAGATTTTTTATTTTCACCTATAATTACTCTGGTTAGGGTAATGTGTGAGGTGAACATGAATATTGAACATATAAAAAAAGTCGATCCTGTTGTGGCTGAACAAATTGAAAAAGAATTTGAACGCCAGCAAAATACGATAGAACTTATTGCAAGTGAAAATATTACGTCTGAAGCTGTTATGGAGGCTTGCGGGAGTGTTTTAACAAATAAGTATGCTGAGGGCAAACCGCATAAACGTTTTTATAACGGCTGTGATTATGTTGATGTAATAGAAGAAATTGCTCAAAAAAGAGCATGCGAACTTTTCCGTATGGATCATGCAAATGTTCAGCCTCATAGCGGTGCTCAAGCAAATATGGCTGTATTTATGGCTGTTTTAAAACCCGGTGATAAAGTTTTGGGTATGGATTTGTCAAACGGCGGGCACCTTTCCCATGGTTCGCCCGTTAATTTTTCAGGTTTGTATTTTGATGTAAAAAGCTACGGCGTTGATGAATACGGTAATATTGATTACGAAAATGTCCGCCGGATGGCGCATGAACATAAACCTAAATTAATAATTTGCGGTGCAAGTAACTATTCAAAAATTATTGATTTTAAAAAGTTCAGAGAAATAGCAGATGAAGTCGGAGCGTATCTTTTAGCCGATATTGCTCATATTGCGGGGCTTGTTGCTGCCGGCCTGCATCCTTCGCCTGCAGGGTATGCGCAATTTGTAACTACAACTACTCATAAATCCTTGAGAGGGCCAAGAGGCGGTATTACTATGTGTGATGAAGAATTTGCACAAATTATTGACAAGGCGATTTTCCCAGGAATGCAGGGCGGGCCTCTGGAACATATAATTGCCGGGAAAGCTGTTGCTCTTTTGGAAGCTTCAAAACCTGAATTCAAAACTTATGCGGAGCAAATTTTGAAAAATGCAAAAGCTCTTGCACAGGGGCTTATGGATGAAGGTATGGATATTGTAGGCGGCATGACTGAGAATCATTTAATGACTTTGGATTTAAGAAAAACAGGTAAGACAGGAAAAGACATGGCAAATGTCCTTGAACGTGTAGGCATCACCGCAAACAAAAATACTGTCCCGAATGATCCGCAGAGTCCATTTGTTACAAGCGGTATAAGATTAGGTGTTCCGGCTGTAACGACCAGAGGCTTTAAAGAAGAAGATATGACAGAAGTTGCAAAGATTATTGCATCTGCAATATTTTCGTCAGATAATGAGTTGGGATTAAAGAACTTAAGAGAACGCTCTCTTAAACTCTGTAGAAAATATCCGATATATCAACAGTAAAAAGTGAACAGTGGGGCGATTTCGCTTCTCCAAAGGGAACAAAATGTTAATTAAACTTACACATGCACATATAATAGGAACAGTAATAGCTTATCTTATAGGGGTATGTCTTGTTCCTTTGGTAATCAGTTTTTCCAAAAAAGAAGGGCTTGTAGATGTTCCGAATGAAAGGAAAATTCATACCAAACCGATTTCAAGAATAGGTGGTGTGGCTATATGGGCAAGTACAATGCTTACATTTTTGTGTCTTGTGTTTATGAGTTATTATCCATCAGGTAATTTGTTATCCGGAATTTTGCTCGGCGGTTCTTTAATGTTTTTGCTGGGGCTTGTGGATGATATTTATAATCTTGATGCTAAATTTAAGCTTTTTTTGCAGATTTCTATTGCAACACTGGTTTATTTACTCGGAGTGCAGATTAATAATGTTCCGTTTATAGGTAATATCGGAATATTTTCTTATCCTATAACTCTTTTATGGATTGTAGGGATTTCAAATGCATTGAATTTTATTGATGGAGTTGACGGGCTTGCCGGGTCTGTTGTTACTGTAAACGCTGTTACCCTGGCCATAATTGCTGTTGCAATGACTCCTCCTAATCCGATAAGTGCTTTAATCGGTTTTATACTGGCAGGTTCAATGCTTGCATTTTTAACATATAATTTTAATCCTGCAAAGATATTTATGGGAGACAGCGGAGCTTTATTTTCGGGATTTCTGCTGGCAACAATTTCTATAACAGGGGTTATGAAGGCGGCAACACTTGCAATTTTATTGCCGTTTCTGGTTCTTGCGGTACCAATTATGGACATTACGTTTTCTTCTTTGAGAAGAATTGCTAAGGGAAAATCTCCTTTTGTCGCTGATGCTGAACATATTCATCATAAATTGTTACACGCCGGATTTTCGCAAAAAAAGACAGTAATGATTTTGACATCGGTTGCAATTATTGCAGGTGCTTTGGCATCTTTATTTATGGGTTCTGCGACCATAAAACATTATTTTATGTACATAATAGCAATAGTTATTGTCATGTTGTTACTAAACTTCATTAAGGTCTTGACAAAAAAATAATTATGTGTTATTATCCGAATTGGATTTAATTACTCAGTTTTGAGCCGATGTCGTTTTCACGGGATGAGAGTTCAAAATATTTAAGTGTAAATCTGCCATATATGTATTCTCAAAGTTGGGCATCCAAACTACTCAGCCGAAGGTGTGAATACTATTACGTGTATTAGTTAAGTAAAGGTTTATTAGCTATGACAGTAAGTGCAGTAGGACAAAATGATAATTCAAGACTTTATACGGTAGTTAAAAGTACGGCCATTGGTGCAGCAGCAGGATATGCTGCAAAATATATTCTCCCTGTTACAAAGCAGGAGGATACGGTCAGCAGACGAACAATGATTAATTATTGCCGTAAAATTACTAATAAGGCAAGAGTTGCTGAAATTAACTCTGCCGGAACAAAAACAAAGGCACAGGATGTTTTTGTAAAGATGATTGAATCTAAAGATAAAGATGCTTTTGCTCCTAAAAGTATTTTGGCGAAAGTTAAAGCTCTTGGCGGTGAAGATTCTGCTGCCGGCAAGGAATTTCGCGGAATAATAAGAGACGTTAATGATTTATCCAAAAATTTAACAAGAAGATTTGCTAAATCCTATCACCATATGCTGAAAGATATAAGACCTTCAGCTCCGTTTATTGTTGCAGGTGCCGGAATAGGATTTTTTGCGGGTTTTGCTCATAATGTCATGAAAACTGACTTTGATGCATAAATTTTATATTTTTTCACCAAAAAAATATAGGCTGAATTTAATTTAATTCAGCCATTTTTTTCATATTCGTGATTTTAGACATCTCATGTAACAAAATGTAAATATAAATTTAAAAATGTCTGAAACCCTGTTATAATGCCTGATAGGATAGGATAGGATAGGATGCGATGCCGATTTATCAATAATTTTGACCTTTATGTTTTTATAAAAGAGTAAGGGAAATCGATTTTCAAGGATAGGGAAAAATTAAGGAAAGGAAAAAATTATTATGTTAAAAGTTTCAATGTTACAATCAGGTATTAGAGGATTTGCAAATGCTGTAAAAAGAACAGCAATAAAGGATAAAAAATTTGCAGAAGAACTGGTAAATATACATGGTCTTAGATCTGATATTACTCCAAAATCATTGAGAAAGATTGGTCTAACAAAGGATATTTTTGATAACTGCGGTAAATTAACTAAAGAAGGACAAAAGGAAGTTGCAAGAATAAGCAAGGAACTTAACTTACCCCAAAATGCGACTTGGGAAGATGCCTTTGCAGCAGTCAGACGTTCTAAAGAAAATTTGCCGGAAATACCAAAAGTTAAAGAACTCAAAATTTCTGAATTCAATATCGATGAGTTAAGAAAACTAAAGCTTAAAACTCCAAAGGTTGAAATCCCTAAGCTAAGTATGAAAGAGATTAATGAAATTATGAGAAAATATCATTTAGATATTGATGGATAAAAATAATAAATAAGCCGCCTTGATTAGGGCGGCTTTAATTTTTTGTCCTTTTACATGAAAACGTTAGTAATAGGTCGGTTGGCTAAGCTCCTTCTGCAACTACTGTTGCAATAAGTTCGCCATAGCTGTTCATTGAGCCGTCGGTTTCTTCTACTACGTATGAGTATCCTTCTTTACCTTCGACAGCTTTTTCTGCTTTTTGCAGAGCTTCATCATAATCTTTTGTTTCTGCAACTAATGTTTTTGAAAATTCTGAATGATTTTTTAATGTGTAAACGTGATACATTTTTTGTCCTTTCTCTTGTTTTTATTCAGAAGTCCGGAGGTTAAGCATATTTAGAGGGTAGGAAGCTAAGAAGATATGAAGGTAAGCAATTATCTAATAAGGTTGTTTTAGTCATATTGCGTCAAAACTATCTTATCTATTGTTAAACAGCCTATCTTCATACCTTCTTACCCTCATATCTTCCGGTAACTCGGCCCTCCGGTCTTCTATCATTAATTTTTACCTTCAATTTTTTCTTTCAACTCCATAACTTCATATTTAAGTCTGTTTAATTCGCATTTAACAGGGTCCGGAATTCTGTTATGCATAAGAACACCGTTTTTATCTTTAATTTTTCTATGCACAACTCTTCCGGGGACGCCAACTACTGTTGAATATTCAGGAACGTCATCAACCACTACAGAGCCTGCACCTACTCTGACGTAATCTCCCAGAGTTATATTTCCAAGAACCTTAGCTCCGGCACCTACAATTACTCCATGTCCTAAGGTCGGGTGGCGTTTGCCGTGTTCCTTACCGGTTCCGCCTAAGGTTACCTGCTGATAAATAAGAACATCATCGCCTATTATGGTTGTAGCGCCGATTACAACTCCTTCACCATGATCTATAAAAAATCTTCTTCCGATTTTTGCTGCCGGGTGAATTTCTATCCCTGTTATAATTCTTGTTATATAAGATATTACACGAGGGATTAAAGGGATATGCCATTTGTAGAGTCTGTGCGCGAAGCGGTAGGCAATTAATGCATGAAGTCCAGGGTAACATAAAATTACCTCAAGCAGATTTTCTGCGGCAGGGTCTTTGTCGTAGATTACCTGAATATCTTCTTTTACCTTTGTTATTCCGCGTTTGAGTATCTTTAGCATTTATTATTTCCTTTGTTTAAGTGGATTAAGTGAAAAGTGAAGAGTGAAATGTGAAGCGATTATTTATGTTTAAGATATTTAATAAGTCCATGAATTAAACTTCTGACTTTAACTAATTTCTCCATTAGTTCGTCAACATTTTGTATATAAACCAAGTTTTGTGCAATTAACAATTCGGTTTCTAATTCTGCAATTGAGCCTATTGAAATATAAAGAAACTGGATTGTCTCTTTATCTGATTGTCTTGCACAGCCTTCAGATATGTTAGCAGGTATTGATACTGCACTTCGTCTCATTTGATTTGTAAGTCCGTATAATTCATGTTGAGGGAAATTTTGGGTTATACTGTATATTTCCGTAACAAAACTTGTTGATTCCTTCCAAGCTTCTAGGTTTTTATAATCCATTTAATTATCCCTTCACTTTTCACGTTTCACTCTTCACTCAAATCAATTTTGCAAATTTGCGTTTCCCTGCCTGTAATACTACACTTTCAGCAAAATTTAGTGTATAAGCCGTATCGGTTATTTTTTCACCGTCAAGTTTAACACCGCCTCCTTGGATTAGTCGTTTTGCTTCTCCTTTGCTTGCAGTGAATTTAAGTTCTACAAGAACATCCAGAATTCCTTTGCCGTTCATACCTGAAATTTCTTCAATATCATCAGGGATTCCTTTGTTTGATACTACATTAATAAAAGCGTCCTGTCCGCGTTTTGCACCTTCCTCTCCGTGGTATTCTGCTGTAATGGTATATGCAAGTTTCATTTTTATATCACGGGGGTTGACAGAACCTTCTGCGATTTGTTTGTCAATTGTTTCAAGTTCTTCTTTTGTTGCATCTGTAAGCAAACTGAAGTATCTTGAAATCATATTATCAGGAATACTCATTAATTTCCCGAACATGTCAACTTCACTGTCAGTCAGAGATATACAGTGTTCCGGATATGTTTTAGACATTTTTACAACACCGTCGGTTCCCTCTAATAAAGGCAGAAGCATTACTAATTGCGGATATTTTTTCCCGTAAGCAGCTTGAATATCCCTGCCTAAAAGTGTGTTAAATCTCTGGTCTGTACCTCCGAGTTCTATATCTGAATCAATTTCTACAGAATCATAAGCCTGCATTAGAGGATAGAAGAATTCATGAATTGCGATAGGCTTGCCTTCTGCGTAACGTTTTGCAAAATCGTCGCGTGTCATCATCTGAGCAACAGTAACCTGTGATGCAAGTTTCAAAAGGTCTGTAAAGTTCATTTTGTGAAGCCAATCAGCATTGTTTACAACTTCGGCTTTAGAAACATCCAAAACTTTTGACATCTGTTCAAAGTAGGTTTTAGCATTTGCTTCAACCTGTTCTTTGGTCAGAGCCGGACGCGTTTCTGATTTTCCCGACGGGTCTCCTACCATTGCCGTTGCACCACCGACAATCAAGACAATTTTGTGGCCGAGGCTTTGAAATTCTTTTAATTTCCTCATAACAACAGTGTGTCCCAAATGCAAGTCAGGACGTGTGGGATCCATTCCCAGTTTAATTCTTAATGGTTTATGAGAATCATGTGAATATTGCAGTTTGGCTGCTAATTCTTCAATACCGCCCGGCAAAACTTCTGCATTTCGTGTTAAATGCTTTGCCTGTTCTATAAATTCCTCTCTTATATCTGCCATAATTTTTCTCTCCGATTATTAATTTCTGTAAATTTATTATAACATGCGCAAAAAAAATTTTTATGTGTTTTATATTTTGTATGGACAAGATTAGTAATATAAATTTTACGGGAATTTCAAATATAGGTTTTGCTCATTTTAGAAGACAGCCCGGTGCAAAAGGCGCTGTTTCAAAAAGTATTTCTATGGTTCTTCGGGATGATACAAGGGGACAAGATTTTTCAGAGTTTAAAGCGGCCTTAAGAAAGGTTACAAAGTCTCCACACGAATATTATTTTGATACAGATGATCCTAATATTTTAAATGTCGAATGTTACAGTGATAGAAGTGAAAATCTTTTGATGCTTAATGGTAATGTATTGAATGTTGATAATAAAACTATGCCGTTATTTACGTATATTGCAAAATTAACTCGCAGAATTGCCAATATGCCTGAAAAGGATATGGTTATTAATAAAGATTATGTAACTTATGAGGCTCAGAGGAATTTGATATATGGCGATCAAATAAAACTTGATGGTACTTCTTATAAACAGCAATTAGAATTTTTCAGCAAATTTTTTGAGAAAGACAGTGCAAAATACGGAGCTGAACAGGTAAATGACTTTATCCAAAAAATAATGAATAAATTTTTTGAAGTATAAAACCGGTTTTAACAAAAACCGGTTTTATACTTTGTTATGAAATAGAAGTTAATTCATCACGTAAGGCTGTTATTTGCGTGTTATAATACTCGAGCCAGGTTGTTTCTTCATCTTTTAATGACGGCTCTGCAAGAGCACGTATTCTTTTTTTGTCCAGCTCTTCCATTTCTGTCTTTATTTCTTCTTTTCTTATTTCATTTTGGATATTTAGTTGTTTGACTTTGGCTTCTTCCGCCGATAATTTTTTCCATACGCCGTCTTCTTGTGTGTATTCATTTTCGTCAATTGCTAAGACATTGTTGTTGTATGGAATAATTCTTTTACCTTCACTTTGCAGACTTAAAAGCTCAAGCCAGTATTCATCGGTAATTTCAACCGCATTATCAAAATTTTCTTCATAAAATCCGTAATCTTTATTATTTTTTGTTCCGTAATATTTCATATTATTCTCCTTTAAAATCCTATTGCTACCCAGTTTAATCCCAAAAAATAGCCGCCGCTTGCATAATTAAAACCTGTTAGGCTCTGGGAGGCTATACCTGAATCGCTTCTTTCATAACTTGAGTTCCAGCCGCTTTTATGGCAAACCGGACAAGCTACTTGAGAAAATGCTACCGGATATGTTACATTGGCACCGGCTTGAGAGCCCCATTGAATAATCATTCCATTTGGGAGCTGTAAATAACCCGGATTTGATTTATAGAAAATCCCTGTTACAGAACGCCATGCACTCCAGCTTGTACTTGTAAAGTTTCTTGTAAAAATTTCAGGGTTAGTTTCTGTACAAAACCATATTTGTTTTACAAAACCCGGATTTGTACCTGTAACAATAAGTGCTCCAGAGTTGCCTTTTGGAATATTAGTTGGTTTATATGCGGATGTAAAAACATAAGTCCCCTTGGTTTTATAATCATTTAGATTTTTTCCCGTTGTTGTAACTATATATTCATTTACAAGCTCGGTTTTATCCGCTTTTGTTGCCAAGATTTCGTTTAAGTTTTCGTTTAAATCTTCAATATCTCCGGCGGCGGTTAATCTGTTGGCTTCTATAATATCTGCCAGAGCAATGAAGTTAGCGTTAACCTCTCCGGCTTTGGCTTTTGTTCCCGGGATAAATGAATAAGGTATCATTGAATCAGCCATAAATTTCCTTTCTGACTAATTTAATGAAAAATATTATTTAAAAAGGCGTTTGAATAATCAATTATACCATATATTTGCAAAAATCGTCAATCTTATGATAGAATTTTTTTATGGCAATAGGTGTTGATATTGAAGATATAGAAAGATTTAAAGGTAAATCTGAGGAATTTTTGCACAGAGTTTTTACAGATTTAGAGCTTGAATACTGTTTGAAGTTCTCAAAACCTGAGAGTCATCTCGCTGCACGTTTCTGTGCAAAAGAGGCTGTTGTGAAAGCATTGACGGCACTTGAAATCAGCGGGATTTCTTACAATGAAATAGAGGTCTTTCATAATGAAAATATGTGTCCTAATATTCGTATATTAAAACCGCTTGAAAAAAATATTATTTTTCAATTAAGTGTTTCACATGACAGAACAAAGGCTGTTGCATTTGTTACTGCTGAAGTGCAATAGCTTTACTTTTTTTGCAGGAACCTAAATATCTTATATAAGTTGTTTTTTCTTTAATTTTTTGGATTGTGTTCATTATTTTGGGTTCATGAATATGCCCGTCAAAGTTCACTATAAATATATATTCCCCGAATTTATGTTTTGATGGGCGTGAAGCAATGTAGGAAAGATTTATATGATTTTCCATAAATACTTCTAATACATTTAATAACGCACCCGGTTTATTCTCTGTCGAAAATGCCAGTGAGGTTTTGTCAAGTCCCGTTTCTTCGGTTTCAAAATCACCTATTAGAACAAATCTCGTCTGATTTGTTTTATCATCGTTAATATTTTCACGCAGGATATTTAAGTTATAAGTTTCAGCAGTTTTTTTGCTGCCTATAGCTGCATAAGTAAGATTGTAATTTTGCAGGCTTCTGGCAGCTTCTGCAGTGCTTGCAGCTTCTATAATATTTACGTTGAAAGGCAGTTCATTGTGTATAAAATCCTGACATTGTGCAAGTGCTTGAGGATGTGAAATTACTCCGGTAATTGAAGAGAATTCTGTAGTTCTTGCCAAAAGACAGTGATTTATCGGAAGATAACATTCCGATAATATTTTAATATTAGGATTTTTTGTAACCATAAGGTTATCCATTGATTCTCTAACGGCTCCTTCAATTGAGTTCTCTACTGCAAGAACACCCAGAGAGTCAGGATTATCATCTACATATTCAACTACCTGTCTTATTGTCTGCAAGGGAGTAGGGTATGCGCTGATGTTAAATCGTTTGCAAAATTCATCTTTTGCCATTTCGGTAAATGAAGCTTGCGGTCCTAAATATGCGATTGTTTTAACTGTTTCTAAATTTAACATTTGCGATTACTCCTTATTTCTAATATTATTATAACAGAAGAAAACGGTGAGGCAAGATAAAATGGAAAATATAAAATTTGGTACTGACGGCTGGAGAGCTGTTGTTGGAAAAGAATTCAACGAAGAGAATGTAAAAACTGTTACAAAGGCTATAGGAAAGTATGTTTTTGACAACTTCGGTTTGGAAAAGAAAATTATAGTCGGTTATGATCCCAGGAATATGGCATTTGAATTTGCATCGCAGACTGCCGAACAGTTAGCTGAATATGGTTTTAATATTTTGTTGTCTGATAAAGTTATCCCAACTCCTGTCCTTGCTTATAATGCAAAACATTTGAATGCATGTGCTGTTATGTTTACCGCCTCTCATAATCCGCCGGAATATTTAGGGATAAAGTTTATTCCTGATTATGCCGGGCCGGCGACTTCAGATATAACTGATGAACTTATGTATAATCTTAGTATTCCTTTTAAATCACAAAGCAACAAAGGAAGTGTTGGCAAATATAATTTTTCTCCTGATTATTTTGCACATATAGAAAAATTAATTGACTTTAAAAAAATTAAAGGATTTGATAAAAATATTATTTTTGACGGACTTTATGCTGCAAGTATAGGTTATTTTGATAAACTGTTTGATATCCATGGCATAAAATATGAAAGTATTCACATGTTCCATGATGTGAACTTTGGTGGCGGAATGCCTGAACCGAAGCCGAAATATTTAAAAGAATTGATTGAAAAAGTTAAACAAAATCCGAACGCTGTCGGATTTGCTAATGACGGAGATTCTGACAGGTTTGGAGTTATTAACGAAAACGGAGAATATGTATCTCCAAATGAAATTATTGCAATTCTTTTAATTCACCTCACAAAAAATAAAGGATTGAAAGGTACCCTTGTAAAAACAGTAGGGGCAAGTCTTTTATTAAACAAAGTTGCCGAAAAACTCGGAGTTGAAGTGATTGAAACTGCCGTAGGTTTTAAGCATGTAGGGGAGGCAATGAGAAAATACAATCCTATTATCGGTGGTGAAGAATCAGGAGGATTGAGTATTCAGGGGCATATTCCCGAAAAAGACGGTATTTTGGCTAATATGCTGATACTTGAGGCTATGGCTTATGAAAATAAATCTCTTGTTGAACTGCAAAAGGCTTTATATGATTTTGCTGGTTGTAAATTTTACAATGACAGGATTGATAAGAGATTGGATAATGTTGATGAAATTAAACCTGTTTTGGAAAGTTATAAAAATAAAAAACAAATAGGAGACTTTAAAGTCAAAAGTATTGATACAAAGGACGGTGTAAAGCTTTATTTTGATGACAATTCAAGCTGGATGCTGATACGTCCCAGCGGGACAGAGCCGCTTTTGAGAATTTATTTTGAAAGCGACAGTATAGAAAAGCTTGAAGAACTTAAAAAAACAGTCTAAAAAGTGAAGCAAGAGGATAACGAGGATTTATATAAGTTCCTCGGTTTAATCTATCAGCAAGGTTTGATAAGGCATCAAATTTCTTGTTCTCATCAAGTGCATCTTTGCAAAAATCGTGAAGGTCAATATCTTTATATTTATTTTCATGAACTTCTGTTTTTCTTTTTTGTTTTTTTATCTGGTCTCTTATTTTGTCAAATTCATTATTATCAAGGAAAATTCCGCCGCAGTTATTGCATGTATCAATTTGCACACCGAATGATTTTGTTTTTACCATAGGAGTGTTACAGGCCGGACAAATCCTTGTTTGGCTTTCATCAATTGGCATGAAATTTTTATTTTCAAGCAGCTGTTTTATTTCCCATATTTCATTATTTGACGAGCTGCATTGTTGAAATTCTCTGCTGTCAAAAAATATTCCCCCGCAGTTGTTGGCACAAACATCAATATTTATACCTTTATCTGCAATAAAAACTTTTGTCATTTCTTCCCCGCAAGCAGGGCATTTTAATGTATCAATGCTATCAGCCATATCAGTATCCTAAAAATATTTTGTCTAAGAGTTTTAAAAATTTTGAGCGTTTTACCAGATTAATATTATGCTGCATTTCAAGTGCATCAATTTTTGCTCCTGTTTCATTGTAGGTCGAAGAAAGCAAATCCTGGCGTCTTTCTTCTTCTGTTGCGTATTGATTACGCATTTTGGTTAATTCTCCATGATCAAAGAATTTTGCTCCGCAATTATAACATTCGTCGATTGTAATTTCGTATTTAACACTTACATGGTTTTTCACCATATTATTGCCGCAGACCGGACAAATTCTTGTTTTGCTTTCATCAGTTTTTTCAAAAGTTCTATTTGCAACGGCTTTTTTTAATTCCTCTATATTTTCGGAATTTTCGTCAAAGTGTTTAATTTCCTGTCCGTCAAAAAATATTCCGCCGCATCCGTCAAGGCAGACATCAAGACTCGTGCCGCTTTCCTGCATATAAAGTTTATGCATTTCTTTTCCGCAGGCAGGGCAGGTAATTATTTCTATTGTATCATTCATGTTAAATCTCCTTTTAACAGTATATTTGATTTTATGTATTAAAAAACCTCCTTTTAAAGGAGGTTTTTTAATGTTTATTTTGTTTCCGAGCTTTCAGACAAGTTCTTCAAAATGGTATAAGATGCATCCCAGCCGTTCAATCCGCCGGTTGCTTTATATTTTGCAATTTGTTTTGCTCTTTCTTTTTTCAATTTAGCCTGTTCTTTTTCCCATTTTGCAAGTTTTTTGCTGTTGGAATTTCTTTCATCAAGTGTTGGCTGAATGTATGCAAGGAAATTTTTATATTCCTGACAGTTATACCCTGCTTTTACTTTTGAAGGATAATTGTATGCAAGGTAATCATAAATATACATTGTACGTTTAAAATTATTTGGCTGGCTCTTTAACATATCCATTGTAGAACCAGGCATTTTACCAAGCACAACAATCATTGCAAGCGGATTATAACCGGCTTGTATCATCAAATCAATGCCTGTAATATCGGCATTCATCTGATCTTTTTCAGACATATTATTCAATGTAAGTTCGTTAGCCGCAAGTGCAGTTGTTTCAAGTGAGGTATCTACAAAACTTCCTGCAAGTGCTGAAGTTAAATTTGAAACCAGTTTTTTCTTTGATGCATTTGCATTAACAAGCGCACCTATTTCTTGCGAGATAACTGCAGCTACCTCATTGTCATTACCGGTATAGCTGAGACTTGTTTTATTAACATAAATCTCGTTGTTTGTATTTGATGTACTGTTTGTAACTTCAGTATCAGTAACGACAAATGTTGTATCAGACGGTAGGCTGTTTTTTGATAAAACCTGTTTCCCAACTGTGGGTACTCTGTCAACAGCGCTCCATGTTGCTGCAATAGAAGGAGCTGCAAGTGATGCTGCCAAAAATAATGATAACAAAATCTTTTTCATATTTTACCCTTTCTATCAATTTTTGTAAGACCTATAAGATTTTTGTCAGAGGCTCTGCCTCCTTTTTTACCCTTTCTATCAATTTTTATATGACATATAAGATTTTTAATCCGTAAATCTGTATTTAATAAGTGCAATTATTGCATGAAATCCGTCTTTCCAGGTTATTTTTTTCCCTTCTGCAAATTCTCTTCCGTAATATGAAATCGGGAGTTCATACAATCTGGCACCTCTTTTTAATACTTTTGCCGTAATTTCCGGTTCAAAATCGAACCTATTGGATTTAATCTCAATACCTTTAATAAAATCTGCTTTAAATGCTTTATAACAGGTTTCCATATCTGTCAGAGTAGAACCGTAAAGAATATTTGTCAAAAGTGATAAAAATTTGTTGCCCAAAAGATGGTGGAACATAAATGACCTGGAGGGTTTGCCTCCTGAAAGTCTTGAACCGTAGCATACATCCGCTTTACCGTCTATTATAAGCTGAATAAGCGGTTCATAATCAACCGGATCATATTCCAAATCCGCATCCTGAATTATGATAATATCACCTGTGGCTTCTTTAAAACCTGTTCTAAGTGCAGCCCCTTTCCCTTGGTTATACTCATGGTATAAAACCTTATACGGGTATTTTGAATATAAATCTCTTGTTCCGTCCGTTGAATAATCATCAATAAGAATTATTTCTTTTTCAAGTCCGCAAAATGATGCTTTTTCAACCTTTTCCAGTATTTTATCAAGAGTGTTCGCTTCATTATAAACAGGAATTAGAATTGTAATCTTTTTCATACAAGCTCCATTTAAATAAAAACATTTGTAATCTTCGTAAAAATATTGTACAATAAAAACATAGAGTTGTAAAAATAGTTTAAAAATTTTTATAAGGGTTAAGAATAAAATGATGATAGAGTGTGATACAGATATAATAAAAAATGGTATGGCTCTTTTGAGTAATAAGTCGTATGATGAGGCATTGGTAGCATTTGAAGAAGCCAGAAAATTATATAGTGAGAATAATTCTTTCGGATATCTGTCGGTAAGTTTAAGCTTTTTGGGACTTTCTTTATATTTAAAAGATAAAAGCAGGTATGAAGAAGTTTTAAAAATATTGAATGATGCTGAATTTATGGCTCAGAATTCAAAAAGTGATACTGCAAAAATTGTTAATGAATATGCCAAGGGCACAATAGCATTTGGTGAGGGCTTAAAAGATACTGCTTTAATGTATTTTGAACACGCAAAAAATATTTCAATGATTTCAGGCGATGAGCTTTCTATAATTGGTTTTGTTTTGACAAGAATAAAAGAGATAAAAAATGATGATGATTTTTCTCTGCCGGTAAAAAGTGATCCTTTAGTTTCTCTTGTTAAAATCGGTCGTTCAATTAGTGCTGTAACTGATATTGATATTCTTTTAAAGGTTATTGCAGAAGAAACAAAAATTGCTATTCAGGCAGACAGATGTACTGTTTTTATGTACGATAAAGAAAAAAATGAACTCTGGAGTAAAGTTGCGCTTGGTTTAGACAGTCAGGAAATTCGTTTTCCGGCTGATAAGGGACTTGCAGGATATGTTGTAAAGACAGGAGAACCTTTAAATATTCCTGATGCATATAATGACCCGCGTTTTAATCCTGATATTGATAAAGAAACCGGCTACAGAACAAAGACTATACTTTGTATGCCTATAAAAAATAATAACAAAGAGATTATCGGAGCTTTTCAGGTATTAAATAAGCTTACGGGCGTATTTACAAAAGGGGACGAAGATCTTTTGGCTGCAATCGGAGGAAGTGCTTCAATTGCTCTTGAAAATGCTCAATTATTTGAACAGCAAAAAGAACTTTACAAAGAACAAAAGATTTTGTTTGAAAGTTTTATTGATACTCTGGCAAAATCTATAGATGCTCGTGATAAGATTACCGCAGGTCATTCAAGCCGTGTAAAACTTTATGCAATGCTTCTTGTTGACCAGCTGGGATGTGATGAAAAATTCAAGGAACTTGTGGAAAAAGCAGCAATTTTACATGATATAGGTAAAATAGGCATAAGAGACTCTGTTCTGCAAAAAGAGGGTAAATTGACTGAGGATGAGTACAAGCATATTCAGGAACATGTACGTATTACGCATGACATTTTGGAGAAAATTCATACATCGGAAAATTTCAAAATGATAACTGAAATTGCCTGCTCACATCATGAAAAATATGACGGTTCTGGCTATTATCGTCATTTGAGTGGAGAGGATATCCCTTACGGCGGACGAATTCTTGCGGTTGCGGATGTATTTGATGCTATTACTTCTCGTCGTCATTACCGTGATAAAATGCCTATTCAAAATGTTATTGATATTCTTTTATCAGGGAAAAATAAGCATTTTGACGGCAATCTAGTTGATGAATTTTTGAAGATTTCGGTTGATAAAATTGTACGTGTCTTTTTGACAGAAAATCATCATTGTCTGACAGATGAAGATTGTGAAACGTTAAGTCATTATAATTTGCTTGACATCTATAATTTTATTATTAATGAAAATGTATCTGACGAAAATAGACGTATTGCAGAATTGTTTAATTTTTACTATTCTGGAAATGTAGATAAAAATGAGGGTTAAAGTATAAATTTTTATGCATAAATTGCTTTGTACAATCTTAATAACAACGGCAATAATCACTCCGGTATTTGCAGACGGTTTTGATTCTATCAAGCCTGCAAATCCTTTGACTGCTGAACCTTTGCCTGTTAATACGATTGCACTTCCAATAAAAAAAGCAACCCTGACACATAACAGTATTCATAACCAGTACGTAATTGCTTTTGACAGATTTGTTCAAAGTAATGTCAAATCTGCTTATATGGATTTTAAAATTCTTATTGAAACTATGGCGGATAGTGATTACGCTTATATGAAAATGGCTGAAAATATGGCTGATATAGGCTTCTTTGACCTTTCTAATCTTGCTGCCTCAAAAATTGAAGACAAATCCATATCTGATTTTTTAATTGGTGATATAAAGTTATATTATTTCCCGTCGCAAAAATTACGGCAGGATGATGAGGTTTACCTTGGCGAGGTTTTTTCTAATATAATATATAATGACCAGAGTCGTGAAGCTACATCGGAACTTGTTAAAAATACTTCTTTACTGGCAAATTCGGATTATGCAAATTACGTTGCCGCGCTTGGGTATCTAAAATCAAATGATTTTGTCAATGCTACTACCTATATTGATACTGCAATAAAAATGAATCCGCAAAATCTTAACTATAAAAAGCTGAAAGCGGAAATTCTTTCTCAGGGGAAAAAGCCTAAAGATGCACTTAAAATGGTGGAATATATAAAATCGCAAAAACTTTATTCTGCTGATTTTACAAGAAAAGTTAATTCTCTTGAACATTATGTCCTTTATAAATCCAAAAAGAATTATTCTGAAAAAATGTATCATTTAGGATATTACTATTACTATGAAAACGAATTGGCAAAAGCTGTCAGAACTCTTCAAAGTGCTTTAACAACAAAAAAGAAACATAATAAAGAGGTTTATTCTATACTGTCAAGAGTTTATTATAATATGCAGGATTATGAGAAGGCACAGGATACTGCATTAAAGGCTTATAAAATAGATGACGGAGATCCTGTAACTTTGCTTGTTTTAGGTGATTTAAGTTTTCGGGAAGGAGATTATAAAACAGCATTAAAATATTATCGCGATGCTGAAGGTAAAGATAAGACGTCATCTATATGTTCTTTGAAGGTTGCACAGACCTACGAACAGCTAGGAAAAGAAAAGAAGGCTTATGAAATATATGAGCGGATATTAAAGACATATTCTGATTGCTGGGTTGCATATTACAAAATTGCATTGAAAGATAAGTCAAAAGAAATTGCATACTTAAAAAAAGCTATTGCAATAAACATGAATTTCAAAGATGCATGGATTGACTTGGGACGTGTTGAGATTGAACGCGGAAATTATTTTGATGCAAAAAAATATCTTGGTGTCGCAAACTATATTGACGAAAATGATTTTAGATATTATTATTATCAAGGATTGATTGCAAAAAATCAGGGTATGAAACAGGATGCCGCTGCTTATTTTAAAAAATCACTGCTTTTAAATCCGGATTACACACCGGCTAAAGAGGAATTGAATATATGAAACAGAACATTTTGATAGTAGAAGATCATGAACTTACACGTTTCGGACTAAAAACCACTTTTGAAGGGGTTGATTATGTTGACACGATTTTTGAGGCTGATTCTGCAGAAGCCGCAATAACTGTTTTTAACGAAAATAAGATTGATATTATCATCATGGATTTAGGTTTGCCTAATATGAATGGTATTGAGGCTACAAAACAAATTCGTTCTTCTAATAAAGATGTAAAAATTATTATACTGACTTCCCATAATGATGAAAAGGAAGTTCTTAACAGCTTAAAAGCCGGGGCAAATGCATACTGTTCAAAAGAAATTAACCCCAAAAGGCTTATTGAAGTCGTAAGATCAGTAGCAGACGGTGCGGCCTGGTTTGATCCGAGCATTGCTCATATTGTATTGAAAGCCAGTGCAAATTCTCCATCTTTTGATACATCCGATAACAGAAAAGATTACGACTTAACTTCGCGTGAGGCCCAGATATTAAAGCTTATGACAGAGGGCTACAGCAATATGGAAATAGCACAAATTTTGGTTATAAGTATTAATACAACAAAAGCACATGTTGCAAATATTCTTCAGAAATTAGAAGTTGATGACCGACTTCAGGCTGCATTAAAGGCACTTAAAAATAAGATAGTATAAGGATTGAAAAACATGTCTGACTTGACAAAAGTTTTGTTAGTTGACGACAATTCTAAATATTTAAAAGGTGCTCTGCCTTTTTACGGATACGAGGTTACTACTGCGTGTGATGGTTTTCAGGCGTTAAAAGAATTGGATTCGAAAAGTAATAAATTTGACATTATTCTTCTTGATGTTATGATGCCTAATATGAACGGTTGGCAAACTTTAAAAGCCATACGTTCAAATGAACGGACGAAACATTTGCCTGTAATTATGCTGACGGCCGTTAATGAAGATCAGAAAATGGTTACCGGGTTAAAAATCGGAGCTGATGATTACATTGTAAAACCATTTGTACTGCCTAATCTTCTCGCACGTATGGAGGCTGTTTTAAGACGTTGCTCCCGTTGTCAGTCTTCAAAAAAAGAAAAAAAACAAATATCAGAAAATCTTTTAACATCAAAAGAAATTGAAGTGTTAGAAATGGCCGCAAAAGGGGCAAGTAATAAACAGATTGCAGAAAAATTATTCGTGAAAGAAGTTACGGTGAAAACACATCTGAACAGTATTTTTAAGAAATTAAAAGTTACAAATAGGACACAGGCAGTGCTGTTGGCTATTGAATCAGAGTTAGTTAAATAATTTTTAAGGAGATATATATTTATGATAGATTATACAAAAGAAGAACTGGTAGAATTATTAAAGAAAAACCCTGAAAAGTTTAACGCCTGGAAAATTGAACAGGAAGAAGTAGATCTTTCTGAAGTTGATTTTTCCGGAATTAATCTTGCAGAAATTGATTTTTCGGATGTTGATTTAAATTCAAGCTCTTTTGCTGATTGCAGCCTTTCTTTTGTTAATTTTACAAACGCTGATTTGACTTCGGTTGATTTTACCAGAGCCGGAGTTTTGGAATGTGATTTTACGGATGCATTGTTAACCGGTGCTGATTGCAGTTATGCACAGATGACTTATTGTAATTTTTCGGATTGTGATATGGCAGGCTGTATTTTGTCTGAAACAGATTTGTCAAATTCTGACTTAACATCTTCGGTAAATCTTAATGCTGCAAGGTATGATGAAGATACTGTATGGCCGGATGATGATATGCTGCCGTCTGATTTTGACGGTACAGGACATAGAGATTTATCCGCACTCCAGGATGATGAGGATGATACTGTTTCCTCCGACTGGTAGGTTTAATATAAATTTTTAGTTTATTTTAAAAGAGATTCTTTTTTGTTTTGTCGGCAAAGAGTCTCTTTTTTTACTCCGACTTTATATTATTCTTTTTATATGCAATCTTGACTAGCTCCTTTCAGCACGTACAATAGTCTTGTATATAACCCAAGGGCGTATAGAAAATGTTGGATCGTATACAAATTACAAAAGAAGTAGAAGAAATGTGCTGCGTAAAACGCGGCGTTAAAGGCGAGCCTGCTCCTATCCCTCAAGAAGGCGATTGGACTAAAGTTAAAGAAATTAAAGAAATTTCAGGCTTGACGCATGGCTGTGGTTGCTGTGCACCCCAGCAAGGTACCTGCAAATTAACTCTTAATGTTAAAGACGGTATTATTCAGGAAGCATTAGTTGAAACTATCGGATGCTCTGGTATGACTCACTCTGCTGCTATGGCAGGCGAAATCCTTCCGGGTAAAACAATTCTTGAAGCATTAAATACAGACCTTGTTTGTG
>CALUVX010000118.1 GCA_944324295.1 Candidatus Gastranaerophilales bacterium | reverse complement strand
TTTTTTACTTCTGAAAGGATACCGGCTTTTTGAATTTTTTTCTTGAAACGTCTAAGAGCGCTTTCAATAGATTCGTTTTCGCCAACTTTTACTTCTGCCATTTATATTTTCACCACCTTTATGGTCTCTTGTACAAATATAATTAGATTATAACTTAAATAAAAATAATTTCAAGCCCATATACATATCTTGACAAAATAAAAAAAATCGGAAATAATAAATATAATACAAGGAGGCTTAAATGATTAATTTTAAAGCGTTAAGGGTCGCCCCCCCCCCGCGAAGGTCGCTTGGGAGAAGGGTTATAGCTTAAACAATAAATCTGCATTTACACTGGCTGAAGTGCTTATAACTCTGGGGATTATTGGAGTTGTTGCTGCTTTGACTATGCCAGCTTTAATCGGTAATTATAGAAAACAGGAAGCAAGTGTACGGATGAAAAAATTTTACAGCACTATGGAACAGGTAATAAGGAGAGCAGAAATTGATTTTGGACCTTCACAGTACTGGACAAGACCGACAAGGGGCATAGATACCTTTAATCAATATCTTGCACCATACATGTCAATCGTTAAAATTCAGGATGAAAATTCATCTACACCAACGGTATACTTTGAAGACGGATCCTTTTTCCAATTAAGTGATGGGGATTGCTTAGACTTTATATTTGATATAAATGGTGCAAAGCTTCCAAATGCGAACGGACGGGACAGATTTTACTTTCCAATGTGTTTTAGTGAAACAAGCAGGGAAGCCTGGCACGGTAATAAGGATAAAACATTTGGAACATACGAGGGCCTTGCATCAAACAGAACGGAAGCATACAGCTTATGCCAAAGTAAACCTGTATACTGTTCAAGACTTTTACAAATTGATAATTGGGAAATAAAAAATGATTTTCCGCAAAAATTTTAACGTTAAGCAGACAGAGTGAATATCTGGTAAATTTCCTCATCTGAAAGCTCTGTAATAATCTTTTCACCTTCATAAACAGCTAAATCCGCAAGTTCTTTTTTTGATTTTAGCATCTCGTCAATCTTTTCCTCAAAAGTTCCGAGAGTAATCATTCTGTGAACCATAACGTTTTTGTCCTGACCGATACGGTAAGTTCTGTCTGTTGCCTGATCTTCAACGGCCGGATTCCACCACAAATCGTAGTGAATAACATTTGTTGCACTCGTAAGGTTCAAACCGGTACCGCCTGCCTTCAACGAAAGAACCATAATTTTAGAATCATCTTCATTTTGGAATCGGTTAATTAAGTCTTCACGCTGGGGAACAGTCAAGGAGCCGTGGAAGAATAACGGGTCCGTAGAGCATTCGTCAGATATAACTTTACATAAAATATCACCCATTTCTTTATACTGAGTAAAAATAAGTGTTTTTTCGTTGTTTTCAAGAATACTTTGAACAGTTGAAATACACTTATCCATTTTTCCAGAAAGTTCTTTGCTCATCTCACCGCCTTTTAAGAACTGATACGGGTGGTTACAGATTTGTTTCAAAGCAGTAATAAGTTTAAAGATATTTCCGCGTCTGTTAATTCCTGTAAAGCCTGAAATCTTATCCATCATTTCGTTAAGAGTTTTTTCATATAAAACAGCCTGGGGCTTAGAAAGATAACAGTAATCATTGATAACCATTTTTTCCGGCAAATCTGTAATAACGTGCTTGTCTGTTTTTAAACGTCGTAAAACAAACGGCGACACAGACATTTTTAACTTTGCTGCACGTGAATTTTCTTTAAATCTTTCAATAGGAATTGCATAACTTTTTTGAAACTCTCTGAGTGTGCCAAGATAACCGTGGTTTATAAAATCAAATATAGACCAAAGTTCTGTCAATCTGTTTTCTACAGGTGTACCTGTCATTGCTATTTTAACATCAGATTTTAACATTTTAACAGCAAGAGTTTGAGCCGTGTCCGGATTTTTGATATTTTGTGCTTCATCAACAATTATCATACCCCAGGTACTTTTCTTTAACTCCTCTACATCTATACGCATAATTGCGTAAGTTGTTAGGATTACATCATGTTTTAAGTCAAGCTGTCTTTCTGCACCATGGTAAATAACCGCATCCAAAGACGGTGCAAACATCTGTAACTCTTTCATCCAGTTGCCCATTAAAGTTGTCGGGCAGATAACAAGAACCGGTTTATCAAGCTTATTTTCCTCTTTCATTTTGAGAATTAAGCTTATAACCTGAATAGTTTTACCCAGCCCCATATCATCAGCCATACAAGCACCAAAGCCCTTAGAAATATTTGTCCAGAGCCATTTTAAACCTGTCTGCTGATAAGGTCTTAATTCACCCTTCAAAGCTGCAGGCGGAGTAACCTCAACAGGCTTGTTGAAATCCTGAATAACTTTTGCAAATGCATCATCATAATCAAAATCATACTGATCAAATTGTCCTGACATAGAAGCATGAATAAGCTCCATTCTCGACATTGACTTAAGATTAGCCTTTGCAATTTGTTCAAAAAGTTTTTTAGTATCTTCCTTGTCCACAAGAACATATTTATTCTTATATTTAATAAGTCCGTTCTGCCCTTCAACAAGTTTGTTAAATTCTTCTATCGAAAGCTTTTCATTACCGATTGCAACTTCGTATGAAAAATCAAGAATATCATCAAGCGAAATTTTTGAAGAAGATACATTGTTAAATATGTCAGCAAGTTCTTTTGAACGGGAAGTTTTAACCCTGGCATTAATAGATGCACGCGGGACAACTATATTTGTTAATTCTTTCGGAAGTACAACTTCAATTTGAGCTTTTTGAAGATAATAAGCCGTCTGTGTAATGATTTTATATACCTGATTTAAGTCAAGATCAAGTGCAAGTTTATCTTCATCTTCAAAGAGTTCTTCAAGTTCAGGCATATATCTTGTTGCGTAATTTAATTGTTTTTCAACAATTCTTGCAATATCCGAAGAATTAGCTCCAAAAACTTCATCATCAGTATAAAGCCTGTCTATTAAAACATCCTCGTCAGTTTTTCTGTTTTTGATATGAACTTTTAAACGGAATATTTCTTCATTTTCAAGCTTATCAATTTTGAAAAACGGAATAACATCATATTTCCCGAGATAAAGCTCATCAAACCACTGTGAAAGGCTTTCTGCGATATCATGACCTTTCATCACCGAGCGTTGTTCCAAATCCTTTATCATATAAGTTCCGGATTTCACATCCTTAAACTTATATGCCTTTATATTCAAAAACTTATAGAGCACATAATTCAAATAATTATAGATAAAATCGTTTATAAAATTCTTGGGTTTCCCACCTTTTATAAACAAATCATCAGGAATATTTTCTTCAAACTGATTAATAATTCTTGCAAGCTGCTGTGAATTAATAATAGGCTCGTAAACAATTCTGAACATTGTTCCGTGTTTTTTTATCGTCGGAATAAAATAGAGCTTTTCAATAAGCTTCATAACAAAATACGTAAGCTTATTAAGGTAAATAAAAGTCGGAGTTAAAGATTCCAAATCAACGATGTTTCCAAATCCTCCAAAATAATCCATAACTAAATCCAGACTCATTGCATATCCGACTTTGTCGTCCATACCTTCTGATTTAAAACGGAATAATGACCCCTTTGATTTCAGGTAATATTGGAAATTATTTGTCGGAGTAACAAAAAATGACAATTTATCATTATTATTTACAAGATAAAAATTTGTGTTTCTTGTCGGCGGATTAGGGCTCAGAAATACACCCGCAAACTCATCTTCAACAGTCTGATAAATCAAGCTTAGAGTATAGCGGAAATCTTTGTTCTTAAAACCGTCAGGGTTCTCTGACAAATTGAAAAAAAGTTCATCCACGTTATTCTTTTTAAATGAAAAATCAATATCTAAAACTTTATTATCAGCCATAATCATCCTTTTACATAATAGTAAATAGTGAAAAGTGATCTGTGAAGGCTTATAAAAAATTTACGTACACTTTCACGTTTTACTCTTCACTTTTCACTTACTTAATCAATGAATCACAATCCATTTCAGCGGGTTTTTGAATGCCCATTAACTGAAGAACTGTCGGAGCCACATTACATAATGCACCGTCATCTTTCAACTGCATATCCTTCGGAGCATTAATAAGAACAAACGGAACTTTATTAGTAGTGTGAGCAGTCTGCGGTTTACCTGTATCAGGATTTACCATGACCTCAGAATTTCCGTGATCCGCTGTTAGCAGCATTATTATATTGTTTTTAATACATGCCTCAGCAATTTTGCCGACACACTCATCAACTGTATGACAAGCCTTTTCAGCAGCTTCCAAAACCCCGGTATGACCTACCATATCAGGATTTGCGAAATTTACGAGAATAAATCCGTATTCAGGGTTTTCAATTGCTTTTAATACGTTTTCACAAACTTCCGGAGCACTCATCTCAGGCTGTAAGTCGTATGTCGGAACTTTTGGAGACGGTACAAGAACTCTTGTTTCATGAGGCTGAGGCTCATCTATTCCGCCGTTAAAGAAGAATGTAACGTGAGCATATTTTTCAGTTTCCGCAGTTCTAAACTGATGAACACCGTTTGCTTCCAAAACATCTCCGAGAATATTTACAAGATGCTCTTTCGGGAAAGCAACAGGGAATGTAAAATCTTCATTATAACTTGTCATAGTTATATAACAAAGATTTTTAAGTACTTTCTTTCTTTCAAAACCGTCAAAATCTTTAAAATTAAGGGCTTTTGAAATTTCTCTGGCTCTGTCGGGTCTGAAATTAATAAAGATAATTGAATCATTATCATGAATTCTGGATTCTTCACCACCGATAACTGTTGGAAGAACGAATTCATCATTATCACCTCTTGCATAAGATGCTTTTACACCTTCACAAGCAGTAGAAGCATGTTCACCCTCACCAAACAGCAAAGCATTATAACCCTTTTCAACCCTATCCCAACGATTATCTCTGTCCATAATATAATAACGTCCAATAATTGTTGCAACAGGCGGAAGACCGAATTTTTTCAATTCATCTTCCACGGGCTGAATAAATGTGCAAGCACTTTGAGGAGGTGTATCACGTCCGTCCAAAAATGCGTGAACATAAACTTTCTTCAATCCATTATCGGCAGCCATTTTAATTAAAGCGAGAAGGTGGTCTAATGATGAGTGAACACCACCCGTTGAAACAAGTCCGAAAATATGTAAAGAAGAATTATTTTCTTTAGCATGATTCATAGCCATTAAAAAACGTTCATTTTTGAAAAAAGAACCGTCTTTTATAGCTCTGTTAATTCTTGACAAATCCTGGTGAACAACACGGCCGGCACCTAAATTCAAATGTCCGACTTCACTGTTCCCCATTTGACCATCAGGCAGACCAACATATTGTCCGTCTGCATGAATTGAAATTGTCGGATATTCTTTTTCAAGTTTATCAACATGAACCGGATTAGCAAGTTTAGTTGCATCATATTCGGGGTGATTTTTGCTTATACCCCATCCATCCATAATACATAATAATACTCTCTGTGTCATAATCTTTGTCCTCTATTTATATTTCTTCACTTAAGGAAATTTTAGCAGGAACATATTTCAAATACAAGAGTTTTTAAGTTAGCGTAATTTTTTAAAGTAATTAGCATCTGTTAAAACTTTATAGGCACAGCCAAGTCCATTATAAGGATCACTTCGGCCTGTAATGTTACAAGAGAGATAAAGGGAACCTTCACTGCCCATTTGGATTAATTTTAAATTATTATTTTCGGGAACCATTTGAAATAAAAATACATCATGTCCTAAAGCATTTGGTAACCGCTGTTTCCCATTTATATCAACCCCAATAGTATTCATATTAAAGCTAATTAAGGCACCATCGACAAGAATTATTTGGTAATCATCGAGCGATTCGGTAATAGCATATGTTTGTTTTTTTTGATAATCAGCATATGTATAATCTTTTTGCTTTGAGAAGCAAATTTTTTCGTCTCGTGATGTAGGAGTACATTCATTAATAGTCTTTGTAAACTCCTTGAATAAATTAAAAATGACCTCAGTTTTTGCCAGACAGGAAGAATTTGAACAGAGAGTCTTTGAGTAGAAATAGTTTACTCCCTGTTGAATAATACTATACTCTTTTTGAAATTGGGTTTCTAAATCTATGATTTGAAATCAAAGTGGGGATAGTTATTGCAGAAATAACAGCGATAATGCCTAATGTAATCAATACTTCAGATAAAGTAAAACCCAAACAAGCAGATTGCTCACTTTTTCAATATACAATTTGAACATAGACTGTTCTTGTACGCGCCTTGTTATCAAAATCAATTAAAACAATCTGCTGCCACTGGCCTAATTGGAGAGCTCCGTCAATTAAAGGAACCATTGTAGAATTTCCGATAATAGAAGCCCGTACATGAGCATAACCGTTACCGTCATGCCATGTTTCATCATGGTGATAAACAGCCTCCGCAGGTGCAAACTTTTCTAATGCTTCCGGCAAGTCAACCAGAAGACCGGGTTCAAATTCAATATTGGTAACAGATACAGTACTGCCAGCAACATATACATGAACAACTGCAGATTGGAGCGAATGACTGTACACCGCATGCTTAACCTGCTGTGTTATATCTATAATATCTGAAAATCCCTGTGTATTAACAGTAAACTTATCATTAATAACAGTCATATATCTACCCCTTAACCGTACATTTCATCAGCATAAAAAACAAATTCCAAATGGCCGATAATTATAGTATCTCCATCTTTTATACCTTTCTGGGAAAGTGCATTAAATACCCCCATACCTTTCATAATATTTTGGAAACGTATTACCTGCTCGGCATTTCTTTCATCGGTAACTCCGGCAATTCTTTCAATTTTGCCGCCCTCTATAATAAATGTATCTTTTGCAACCTTGAATATTTCAAAAGAGCTGTCATCATTATAATAAGCCCCTAAATCTTCCTCAACAACAATTTCCGTATCAACTTTTGGAATTTCGTCAACTTTTTGTCCCATAAAATCAAGAAGCTTTTCAAGATTTTCACCTGTAACAGCAGAAATTTCAAAAACATCATTCGCAACAGATTTAAATTGCTCAAATAAATCTTTTCTTCTCACATCATCAATAGCATCTATCTTATTTAGAACAACTATCTGATAAAGATTTGCCAGATGCTGTGAATGTTTTTCAAGCTCAAGATTTATTTTTTTGTAATTTTCAAAAGGATTTTCTTCTGTAGAATCAACAAGATGAACCAGAAATCTGCATCTTTCCACATGGCGCAAAAAATCAAACCCAAGCCCAACACCTTCAGAGGCACCTTCTATAAGCCCGGGGATATCAGCTACAACATAACCGTCTCCGGAACGTTTTCGTACAACACCCAGGTTAGGTATTAGGGTTGTGAATGGATAATCAGCAATTTTAGGCTTAGCAGAACTAATTCTACTGATAAGTGTTGATTTCCCGGCATTGGGCATTCCAAGCAAACCAACATCAGCAATAAGCTTTAATTCAAGAAATAATTCTCTTTCAATAGGCGGTTCACCAGGCTCGCAAAACTGCGGAGCTCTTTTTTGAGCTGTAGCAAAGCGGGCATTGCCTCTTCCGCCGCGCCCCCCTTTTGCAACAAGAGCCTTTTGTTCATGAGCCTTTAAATCGGCAATTATATTCCCTGTTTTAATATCTTTAACAACTGTTCCAACAGGAACTTTTATGTATAAATCTTTTGCACAGGCCCCATGCATATTCTTTATACCGCCATTTTCTCCAGCCTCAGCTTTAAAAACTGATTTATGTTTAAAATCCATTAAAGTTGACATATTTTCATCGGCGACTAAATATACATCACCGCCTCTACCACCGTCTCCGCCGGCAGGACCGCCCTTATCAACATATTTTTCTCTGCGCCACGCAACCATTCCGTTTCCGCCGCGTCCAGATACTACCCTAATTTTACATTTATCAATAAATTTCATTTTTTATACCAAAGCCCGACATTCTGAACTTGTTTCAGAATCTCTTTGTATTATAATACTACTATGAAAAATATAAAAAATAAATTATTCTCTAAAGAAGCTGTAACAATAGGCCCCAAAAGTGGGTATGATAATTACATAATGGCAATAGAATCAAGCTGTGATGAAACAGCCTGTGCCATAGTCAAAAACGGCCGTGAAGTGATTGCAAATGTAGTGGCTTCACAAATTAAAACACACGCACAGTTCGGAGGAGTAATTCCTGAAATAGCGGCAAGAGAACATCTTGACTCAATTAACATAGTTATAGATGAAGCGTTTAAGCAAGCAAAAGAAAATGTCAATATTAATCCCGAAGATATAACAGCATTTGCAGGTACAGTAGGGCCGGGACTTGTCGGCTGCCTTCTTGTCGGACTTAACGCTGCAAAAACACTTGCACTGACTTACGATAAACCGTTCATCGGAGTAAATCATCTAAATGCACATCTTTGCGGGAATTATCTTGATACGGATTTAAAACCTCCGTTTATGGCTCTTTTAGTCAGCGGAGGACATACACAAATTATTGATGTTAAATCATATTCAGAACAGACAATAATCGGAGAAACTGTCGATGACGCTGTAGGTGAGGCTTATGATAAAGTTGCAAGGCTAATAGGGCTTCCTTACCCGGGCGGACCGAAATTAGACAAGCTAGCCCAAGAGGGAAATCCACAAGCATTTAAACTTCCGGAAGCACGAGTTGACGGATATAATTTCAGTTTCAGCGGTCTTAAAACGGCTGTATTAAGACTTGTAAAATCTTTTGACGGACAGGAAATCCCTGTTAAAGATATCTGTGCAAGCTTTCAGGAAACCGTTTCCTCAACACTTTTGCATAAATTAAAAAAAGCACTTGAGTCAAGCGGTTACAAACAGGTTGTAATAGCCGGAGGGGTTGCAGCAAATTCAGAAATCAGAAAAAAAATATTTAACCTTGAAAAAGAAGGCTACAAAGTATTTGCACCTCCAATGAAATACTGCACGGATAATGCTGCAATGGTCGCCTCCTGTGCATACTTCAACACTAACACATTTGATGATGTTAATACAGAAGTATTTTCAAGAGTTAAATAATCATTAAAAATTGTAAATTTTACACTTTTATCTAGCAAAATATTTTTTCCCGGGTATTTTTAACAGATGTGAAAAATCTTGGGATAAATAACTATACTATGAAACCTTTTTGCGGAACCGAACAAAATTCTGTTCCGCATTCTTATAGGACAATAAATTTTTGTGGCGTTACAGAAGAACTCTCAAAAAGATTTATAAAAACACAAAAAGAAATTATTGACGAATTCGTTAAAGACCCGGAATCAAATTGGATTGCAGGAAGCCTGCCAAAAGGCTGGCTTGAAAAAATAAACAGACTTCCTAAAAAAGAACAATCA
>CALUVX010000117.1 GCA_944324295.1 Candidatus Gastranaerophilales bacterium | reverse complement strand
CACTGGAAGTTTTATCACATGAAAAAACAAACCCATTTTCAAAAAACCGCACAGGAATAAGTTTAGGAGAAGGCGGAGCATTGTTTTTGCTGACGAAATTTGATAAACAGACCCCTCCCCTTCCTTTCCCCTCCCTCAAGGGGCGGGCATTAATTTCGACTATAGAAAATATCGGACTGCTAGGTATCGGCGAAACATCAGACGCTTATCATTCCGCAACCCCCGACCCAGAAGGGGTTCAGGCGTCAATTGCAATTCAGCAGGCACTGGATGAAGCAGGGTTGAAACCTGATGATATAGATTACATAAATCTTCACGGAACAGGGACTGTTTCAAATGATTTGATGGAAGCAAATGCAATTTATAAAATATTCGGTAATAAAGTCCCCGCAAGCTCTACAAAACCACTGACAGGCCATTGTCTCGGCGCTGCCGCAAGCGTTGAAACTTATATATGCTATGAAATTTTAAAAGGCCGGAGAGCTTTGCCAATCCATGAATTTGACGGAGAATATGACGAAACACTTCCAAAAATTAATCTCGTCGACAAAACCACTTCAACAAAAGATATAAAAACATGCATGTGCACATCTTTCGGTTTTGGCGGAACAAATGCGGTATTAATACTAGGGAGAGGGTAGGAAGATATGAAGGTAAGCGATTTAAAGGAAAATAATTTAGAAAATGTTCTTCCGCATGACAGGCCGATGATTTTGATTGACGAAATTCTGGAAATCGACATGGATAAAAAATTTGTCAAAACCTCAGTTACAATCCATGAGGATAAAATATTTTTTGATAAAACAATTAACGGAATATCTCCGCTTGCGGGAATTGAATTTATGGCGCAGACTATCGGATGTTATTCATATTACAAAAACGGGCAAAAAATTCCACAGATAGGTTTTCTTCTCGGAACAAGACTGTATGAAAACTCTCTTGAAAAATTTGAAAACGGCAAAACATACACTATGACCGCACAAGAAATTTACAGTGATAATGAACTTGTTTCATTTGAGTGTTTAATCTATAATGAAAACAAAGAGGTGGCCAAGGCAGTAATTAATGCATTCCAGCCTGCCGATGCACAAAAATATATAAAGGAATTATAGGTGGTTGATAACAAAAAGATACTTGTAACAGGTTCTAGCAGAGGTATAGGCAGAGAAATTGCACTATATCTGGCTAAAAACGGGTTTGATATTGATGTTCATTACGTCGGAAATCAGGCTAAGGCCGAAGAAACAGTCAAAGAAATTAAATCTTTTGGCAGAAATGCTGAAATTTTGAAATTTGATATTAAAAACAGAGAAGAATGTGCCTCAGTTTTATCTGAAAAGCTTTACTACGGAATTGTTTTAAATGCGGGAATTGCAAAAGATAACGTTTTCCCTGTTCTTGAAGGTGATGAATGGGATGAGGTTATTGATACAAACCTTACAGGATTTTACAATGTCCTAAAACCCCTTGTAATGCCTATGATTTCAAACAGGATTAAGGGAAGAATTATTACTATGTCATCTGTTGCGGCACTTTCCGGAAATCGCGGCCAGGTTAATTATTCAGCATCAAAAGCAGGAATTATCGGTGCTACAAAATCCCTTGCACTTGAACTTGCAAAACGCGGAATTACAGTAAACTGTGTTGCCCCCGGAGTTATTGATACCGATATGATTAAAGATGTTCCGCTTGACGAGGTCAAAAAACTAATCCCTATGAAAAGATTAGGTCAGGCTCGCGAAGTTGCAAGCCTTGTAAATTACCTGATGAGCGAAGATGCTTCATATATTACTGGACAGGTAATTTCAGTGAACGGAGGTCTTTACTTATGACAAAACGTGTAGTTGTAACGGGTATGGCTCTCACAAGTCCTTTAGGAAGTGATATTAACACCTCTTTTGAAAGACTTGAAAAACTGGAAAACTGTGTAGAATACAACAAAGACCTTGACCAGTACGAAAGATTAAACACAAGACTTTCTGCGCGTACAAAAGGATTTGAAATTCCCCCAACTTATAACAGAAAAGTTACAAGAACAATGGGACCTCTGTCAATAATGGCAGTCAGAACAGCCGAACAGGCGCTTGAAGATGCAGGACTTCTTGGTGATGAAATTATTACAAACGGACAGACAGGCATAAGCTACGGTTCATCATCAGGCTCGCTTGATGCAATAATAGATTTTTACGGGATGCAGGTTGACAAAGTTGTCAGAGGACTTAATTCCGGCTCATACGTTAAAATGATGCCGCAGACTGCTCCGGTCAATATTTCATTGTATTTCAAAACAATAGGACGTCTTGTCCCCTGTTCTACAGCTTGCACATCAGGTTCAATGGGTATTGGATATGCATATGAAACCATCAAAAACGGTTATGAAACAGTTATGATTGCCGGCGGAGGCGAAGAACTCCATGCAACAGAAATTGCTATATTTGACACCCTTTATGCAACTAGTTTGAAAAATGATACACCGAAATTAACCCCCTCACCTTTTGATAAAAATCGCGATGGACTTGTCCTCGGGGAAGGCGCAGGCACTTTAATCCTTGAAGAGTATGAACACGCAAAAAAACGCGGAGCAAAAATTTACGCAGAAATTATCGGTTTTGGGACAAATACAGACGGCACACATATCACTAACCCGAACAGAGAAACAATGAAAATTGCTCTTGAACTTGCTCTCAAAGACGCAAACCTTACACCTGACAAAATAGGTTATGTAAATGCACACGGAACAGCAACCGTACAGGGAGATTTAGCAGAAACATGGGCTACAGAACAGGTATTCAAACGACTTGTTTCGGTAAGCTCGACAAAAAGTTACACAGGACATACTTTAGGCGCCTGCGGGGCAATTGAAGCAATTTTATCAATAGAAATGATGAACAGAAACTGGTTCCATCCGACGCTGAATTTAAACGAAATCGACCCTGAATGCGGTAAACTGGATTATATTCAAGGGCAGGGCAGAGAAATAAAAACAGATTACATAATGTCAAACAACTTTGCTTTTGGCGGAATTAACACGTCATTAATTTTCAAAAAAATATAATCAGCTTACTTTAGACTTATTAATAAAAATATAGCTTATATAATTATGTATTTTATTAATATCTTCATCAGAAGAATGATTTACCATATAAATTATATTCTGCTTTAATTGTTCAACAGTCAAAGGTTCTGCAAATTCAAAAAGGTTTTTGGGAGGAATACCGAATACATCCGCAATTTTCATAATTAACCCTGCAGAAGGAAAGCTGTTTCCACTTTCAATGAAACTTACATGCTTTTGTTCAACATTCAAAATTTCTGCAAACTTCATTTGGGTATATCCATTCTGTTTTCTATACTTTTTTATATTTGCTCCGAGTATCTTTTTTATATCCATAAAAAACCTCTGGTTACAAAATACAATTAATTTAAGTAAAAATAAATTAAGAATTAAGAATATTATTGACAAAATATTTATTATTAAGTAATAATTATATTAATTATAAGGTAATTTTTTTAAGAAAAAATTTATTTTTAGAAAAATAGAATTTTGAAAGTAAATGAAAATAAGCCTCTTAACACTACCAAGATTACAAAAGAAAAACTTTGTAATATAGAAGCACTCAGATTTATTTTCTGTATAATAATATTTATACATCACTATTACGGCAAATTAAGACTCGGAATTTACGGAGGAGAACTAGATTTCTTGAAAGTAAATACACTTAACGGGTATATGGCTGTTGAATATTTTTTTATTATTGCAGGATTTTTTTTAATTTATAAATTTAAACAAAACCAACCCGTAACAGATTTCATTAAAACCAAAATAATAAGATTATGGCCCCTTGTCGCATTTCTTTTCATCTTATATATGATTGTCGGTTGCTTTGGACTTGTTAAATTCAAACTTTACCCAAATATTTTAGCACTATTATTGTTGGAAAATATTGGAATAACACTAAAATGGGGGAATATTGCGGACGACTGGTTTGTTTCAGTTCTATTTTTTGTGTCTATCTTTTACTTTTATATTTTCAAATATTTCAAAAAAACAACTTATAATTTTTTTATTCCTATAATAGTCTTGCTCTGTTACACATTTCTTGTTCAGCAAAGCAATGGGGGGATGGGAGAGCATATAAAAACATATTACGGAATTTTTAACTGCGGGCTTCTGCGTGGAATCGGAGGAATGGGGCTTGGGTACCTTATATACCAATTTTATTCTTATTTGAACAATCAGACATTTGTAAATAATTTGAAGTCTTCTATAATATATACTGTTATTGAAGGATATTTGTTCGGATTTGTTGTTTACGAAACAGGTTTTCATAAAATATCATTTAACAATAGAATTATACTTGTTATTACATTTTGCGGACTGTTTCTAACCTTTCTTCTAAAAAGAGGTTTTTTATCCAAACTACTTGATAATAAATTTTCAGTAATCCTCGGCAGATATGCGTTTGCATTGTATATGACACATTGCTTTCTATGGCATTTATTCAAGCATTACTGGGTAGACTCTCATGTAAATACAATCATTATGCACCCGTATTTAACCGGTATTGGTATGTTTATAATTGCATTTATATTTGCAATATTTGCATATCACTGTGTAGAAATTCCAGCCAGCAAATATTTGAAAAAAAAGCTGTTTGCATAAAAATTAATTATACAACCCAATCAGTTTCAGAATTTTTATTCGTTCCCTTATTAACTTTTTTGGAAATCCAGCAGGCTGCCTCGTAAAAAACTATAGGTAATGAACAATAACCCGATACAATAAGCGCATCTTTTATCGGAGTCGGCTTTTTGGTCTGGACAACTTTTGTGGCTAATGTTTGCATTTTTATTGGATTAACTTTCATAATAATATTCTTTTATTTTCTATAAATTAAAACATCAGACACAAGAGCAGAAATTTTTGTATTTTTGTACTATAATGAAATTCAGCTGA
This sequence comes from Candidatus Gastranaerophilales bacterium, assembly GCA_944324295.1. Classification (GTDB taxonomy): domain Bacteria; phylum Cyanobacteriota; class Vampirovibrionia; order Gastranaerophilales; family Gastranaerophilaceae; genus Stercorousia. The sequence continues at coordinate 845 of CALUVX010000117.1, read as the reverse complement.
TTTATATAAATAGGGAAAAAGTATGATAACAACAGATAAATTAACCGTAAGATTCGGTTCGCAAACATTATTTGAAAACGTAAGCATTAAATTTACCCCCGGTAACTGCTATGGTGTTATTGGCGCAAACGGTGCCGGAAAAAGTACGCTTTTGAAAGTTATAGCAGGCGATATAGAACCGACATCAGGTGAAGTTCATATCTCGAAAGGACAAAGAATTGCGGTTTTACGTCAGGATCATTTTGCCTTTGATAATTATAAAGTCATTGATACCGTAATTATGGGGCACAAAAAGCTCTATGATATTATGCAGGAACGCGATGCATTATATTCAAAACCCGATTTTTCGGACGAAGACGGTATAAAAGTTGCACATCTCGAAGAAGAATTTGCAACTCTTGACGGCTGGCAGGCCGAAGCTATGGCAGCGTCTTTGTTATCAGACTTGGGAATTCCCGATGAACTTCATTATGAACAAATGTCAGAACTTGCAGGAAGTGAAAAAGTGCGTGTGCTTCTGGCACAGGCTCTATTCGGCAACCCCGATATTCTCCTGCTTGACGAACCTACAAACCACCTTGATTTAAACACCATCTCGTGGCTGGAAGAATTTTTAATTAATTTTCAAAATCTTGTTATTGTAGTTTCCCATGACAGAAAATTTCTTGATAACGTTTGTACGCACATGGCAGATATTGATTACAAAAATATTCAGCTATACACAGGCAACTACTCTTTCTGGTCGCAGGCAAGCCAGCTGATTAAAAAGCAAAAAGAAGAACAGAATAAGAAAACCGAAGAAAAAATGGAAGAATTAAAAGCCTTTATTGCCCGTTTCAGTGCAA